>NZ_JBHXFA010000144.1:14869-18799 GCF_042724175.1 Streptomyces sp. NPDC127084 | reverse complement strand
CCCGGGAAGGCGAACGCCGTTGCAAACTGCCGCCGTCCCGGCGCGCCTCGGCTGCACAGGTGCATCTGCTTAGAACTGACACCTCACCCAGGTCGCGGCCGTTTCGGGATCGGCGTGGGCACCCACGCCTACATCCACTGCGTCATCTCGTTCCTGGCCGAACTCGGGTCCGACCACGGCGCTGAGAGGGGCGGGCGCCTGGTACGTCCTGCTCGACGAAACTCTCGCCGAGTGCGACCGGGCCGGTGACAGCGACGCCGGGCAAGCACCTTTGCCAGGAAGGCGCTTCGTTAAGATTGAGGTGAGTCTAACCTCAAGCGGGAGGGCAAAACCCCACGGACTCTTGGTTCAGGAGAACGGCGATTCAATTCAGCGAACCGCACAGAGCCGTATGCGCCATTCCCACCTCCGACGTTTGTCGGAGTGAAGCGGCCTTCCACCGGCTTTGTAAGTGAAATTCCCTGCGAGGTCCACCTTCTGGATACGAACACCACGGGTTCATTTCCCATCGGTCTACTTGACACCGCAGGGCGAATAGGTAGGGGCAAAGAGACCATAATCGCGGCAAGCGTGGCGATCCGTCGGACGAAAACAAGAGGCTGCAATTCGACTCCTTTCATCCTCGATTTCAAAATACGGAAGTCACTGACGAACTCACGACACGTGAGGCACATCACATTCCGGTGCTACATTGCTGCGCATTCTCGAACCACACAAATCCGGGAAGTGACCGCTCGAATTTTTAGCTCCACCATCGTAACGCGCCGAACCTTAGGTAAGGTTTAATTACTTCCTAAGTCGTGGTTCTGTATGCACAAGTGGGAGTTGACTTAGTTCTAATCATATGTCCGGCTTAAATATTTGGTTAGGGGGTTACGGATGCAGCGCCGTCGGTGATCTCCCCCTGCGGCGAGGCCCTTGCCCTCGCCGCCTCAGCCACCCCAGGCTGGCCGTCGGGATAACCCAAGATAGGGCGCTCAGCTGCCTGCTCACAGTCTGATGGCTGCGTCCCTCAACAGTCACGGGACGGGCTTCCGTCAGATACTGCTGCGTAACCGCTCTTAAATCAGCCGCACGTTGCGACAGGATCGCATGGCGTACCTGTTCGTAATCAGCGCCATGTCCAGTTCGGCCGCGTGGGCGAAAGCCAGGACCACCACCGATACACCGCAAGCAAGGCTGGACCACTCGCGTACTTGCTGGCCCGGCAGTTGATGCAATCTGGTAACAGCAGTCCCACTGTCCACCTGCCGGGCAGACGAGGGAGGCATTCGCGTCTGGGGGCAGAACCAGCACCGGATAGTACTTCTTGCCCCTGAACTCCAGCAGCTCTGCGGAGGATTTCACCCCCACCTCTTGCCGGATGCGGCTTGCGAAGGCTCGAGCTGTGTCTGCTCTGATGCCTTGGGAGGCAATGAGCTTCTGTAGCGTTGCAACTCCAGTCTGACCTTGGCGATTGACGTCATGCGGTTGGGGCTGCAGCGGGACCTGCGGAAGATCCCCAGGACTTCAGACGGGCGACGCCTCGTTCGACGGGTGCCCGTGATGCGGCCAGGGCACGGTCGTCGCCGAAGCGGGCCTGCTCCGCCACACCACCGCCGGTGACGACGTTCAGCAGCAACCGGCCCCGGGGCTGCCGCTGGAACGTCGCGCCCATCTGCGCGGCGAGCGTCGGCGCTATCGAGTCCGGGCGCAGCGCAACCAGGAACTTCAGGCCCTCGGTGGTCTGGGCGAGGGCGGCGCAGGTGATCCACGGGTCCTCGTTGGACGTGGCAGCGGGGGTGAGGATCGCGTCGCAACCCATGTGCTCGGCGGACTGCGCGATCTGGGTGAGGTAGCACAGGTCGGGGGTACGGCGCCGGTCAGCGCCGGTCCGGCTGCCGCGGTGGTGTCGTGGCGGGGCCCATGGGTGCCGCGCATCCCGGTGGCCAGCGTGCGGCCGTCGCTGCCGGTCGGCAGGAACCAGTGGGACTGCAAGCGGTTCAAGGGTGTCTCCTGGTGGTCAGTCGGAGGAGAAGTCGCCGGCGGCGCGGGCGGACAGGCGTGCGAGGAGCAGGACGGGGATGGTGCCGTTCGTACGGGGGTGGCTTCGCGGGCGCGGCCCTGGTCTCCGGGCACGCGCCAGGTGCCCTCGGCCGCTGCGGCGGCGCGCAGTTGGTCTGCGAGGCGGTTGTTCGCGGCGGCCGCGCTTGTGTCGGGGGCGGCGAAGGTGGGGGCAAGAACGATGAAGGCGTAGCCGGTGGTCCAGATGAAGTCGATGTTGCGGCCCATGGGGAAGCCGAACAGGGAGCCGGTCAGGGCTGGATGAGCAGGGGTAGCGCGAGGCAGCGGTGGTCGCCGACGACGATCGCGGAGGAGGCGGCGTGGGGGTCGCGGGTGGTGCGGCCGCCGGCGTCGACGAAGCACTGCTCGGGCAGCGGTCGGCCCGAGCATCGGTGCTCCCACAGCACGTCCATCGGCGCGAGGGTGGTACCCATGTCCGCGCTCAGGGGCTCGTGGAGGGTGGGCAGTGCGAGGCAGCAAGACGGCCTCGGCCTGGGCGTGCAGGGCACGCCGACCTTCTTCATCGACGGCAGAAAGATCCAGCTGCCCCAGTCGTACGAGGCCTTCAAGGCCCTCGACCGAGAGCTGGCTCCGTGACCGGAAGCAGCCCCTCCGCGTCGGCCATACGCATGGAGATCCCGGACCGGACGACCGTGACCTCCCGAAACAGAACAGGGCATGGAGCGTTGTTCACACGGCTGATGGGTGGCCGACATGCGGTCTGGCAGCAGTGCTGGTCGCAGGTGCGAGGGAAGTCGGCCGGGGCCCACTGCCACAAGGCACCCTCCGTCCCTGGTCAAGGCGAGGACGCGGTAACCACGAACGACACAACGCACCCTCCTTCCGGCGCTGAACTGGTCCCTGTACCAACAACAACAGAACGGAGACCGGCGCAGCAGGACCTTCCTGGCGACAACGCCGCCACGGACCGCGCTGCCGGCACCGACCGTCGGGCATGACGACCGGGCCGTCACCGGGTGCCGACGTCTCCAAACTCCGCACGCCGCCCTCGAACACCTGCCGCCGTTACGGCGGACTACATCACCGGCAAGAGCATTGCCAATGCCGAGCGGTGCACTGTGGAGCAAGGAGATTCACAAGCTGCGCGCAACGGCCACCACGCGGAAAGCGCACGTGCGTGCCCGCTTTGCCGATCCCGCCTCGGTCCGCACCAGTCTCGAGCCCCGGCCAGCCCCTCACGGCCCCGTCTGGCTCACCGCCGACGGTGGAGCGCTCGTAGCCCGCGTCGCCGTCAGCAAGACTGCCGTCGAGGTGGAGCCCGGCCGGTACATCGAGTTCAGCTCCACTGGATGGAAGGGCACCACCGGCATCCCCTGGGCCGCCTTCACCCAAATCCAACTGAACCTGACCATACTGAAGATCCCCCTCACATCCAGCGAGGTGTCCATCGCCGCCCGTGCCAGCTGGCCCCTGAACTCCGACGGCACCCGACACACCGGCAACTGACCAAGCCGGCGCGCCACCCGCTCTGCGGCCATGGTCCACACGGTCGGTGCGACCCGCCCTCCGCCGCCGCTTGACCGATGTGTCGTGCCTGACCAGCGATCGCCCGCCGCCAGGCGGGAGTATGCCCCCCGGCGTGCCAGTTCGCCAGAATGAGCCGGCGCACTCCTGCCCGTTCGCGTCCTGGAGTAACCGTAACCCGGCCGGACCGTTGAGCCGGTTATGGATGCCTCTCGTTCGCGCGGGCGAGCCATCGTCCGCGCCCTCACCTCACTCCTCCTGCTCGCCATCTCCGTGGTGGCCGGTCCTCCGGCCCCCCCCGGCGGGCAACCCGCGGCGGGGGCCGCCGCCGGAGGCGCCGGGTAAGACCACCCCCCCCACACCCACAAAGCCAACCACCCGGCCACCCCCCCGACCGGGCCA
>NZ_JBHXFA010000144.1:0-14859 GCF_042724175.1 Streptomyces sp. NPDC127084 | reverse complement strand
GGGGCCACCCTGCGACCGCCCCCCCCCCACCCCCCCCCGCCCCCCAATCGGGGTGGGGGGGGGCCCCCCGCCCCCCGCGCACGACCATCCGGCGGCGGATCCCGCCGCGATCCGCGACTGGAACGCCATCGCCACCGACACCATCAGTGCCAACCTCGGAGCCACCCGCCCGTCAGGGCAAGCCGTCATCTGGCACGGGTTCGTCTCGGCTGCCGTCTACAACGCCGTGGTCGGCATCCAAGGCCGCTACGCCCCATACCAATGGCGTGTGCGCGGACCCTCCACCGCGTCACCCGAGGCGGCAGCCGTGACCGCCGCACACCACGTACTGGTCGACTTCTTCCCCGCCTCACGAGCTCAGCTCGACACCGCGTACGCCGACTCACTCGCCAAGATCCCCGACAACAGGGCGAAAAGACAGGGCGTGGCCTTCGGAGCACGGGCCGCGGCCCACTTCATCGAGCTGCGCGAAGGAGACGGCCGCTTCGCGCCGGTGGAGTTCAGCGCGACGCCGGCGCCGGGCGTCTGGCGGCCCACGCCGCCTGCCCACCTCCCCTTCATCGACACCTGGCTCGGCGAGCTCCGCCCGATGGTGCTCACATCCCCGCACCAATTCCGCCCCGGCACTCCCCCCGCCCTTTCCTCGACCCGCTACGCCGACGATGTCAACGAGGTGAAGGCCATGGGGGCGAGGAGCGGATCGCTCCGCACCGCGCTGCAGACCGAGACCGCGCTGTTCTTCGGCGGCAGTCTCGTGGTGCAGCTCCAGGAGGCGTTCCGGGACTACACCACGCGTCACCGCCTCGGCATCGCGGAAACGGCACGGCTGTTCGCCGCGGCGAACGCGTCCGCGACCGATGCCGTGATCACCGCCTGGGACTCCAAGCTGCACTACGGAACCTGGCGGCCCATCAGCGCCGTTCGACTGGCCGACACCGACGGCAACCCGGCGACCGAGGCCGACCCGCAGTGGCAGCCGCTGCTCGTCACACCGCCGCACCCGGACTACGTCAGCGGTCATGCCGCGGTCGCCGGAGCCGTGGCCCAGACGCTGACGGGACTTCTCGGAACCCGGCGCATCGACCTCACCATCTCCTCCGAGGCCACCGGCACATCACGGCACTACGCGTACGCCGACCGGTTCAACGAGGACATGATCGACGCACGGGTGTGGGCCGGGATCCACACACGCACAGCCGACACCGCCGGATGCCACGCCGGTGACCGCATCGGCCACTGGACAATCACCCACTACTTCCGACCACTACGCCCGCAACACCCACGTATCCCCCCTCCGTTCCAGCCGACATGTCCACCCGGAAACAGGCACTGACGAGCTACTCAGTGCGGGCGGGCTGAGCTCGCGGTGACCTTGGGGGGATCCGCGCGACGGCGCCGGCCGTCACAATCCAGCAGGTCCTCGTGGAACCCCCGAACCCCCTACGGCGGTCGATCACATGGAGCTCCGGTATCCAGTGGCACTGCCGGCCGGAGCGGTCCCGCCGGCGCAGGGACAGGCCGTTGACCGTGCACCTCGTGCGTCATTGCGCGGCTCCGGGCCGAGGGCGTCAGCCGCGACCAGCAGCAGCCTCGGGCGCCGGTCGTACTCCGGCCCGGCGTCCGTCTGCCGACCGGCAGCAAGGCCGGGCGGCTCACCAGGAGTCGGCGCCGCAGCACGGCGGGGCGGCCGTGATCCGCTGTGCGATCAGTCGCCGCCGGAGCTGGCCGGTGGCCGGTGTGCGGGGCAGTTCGTCGACGACGCGGAGCAGGCGCGGGTGCTTGTGGGTGGCCAACCTGCCGTCGAGGTGGCGCCGCAGGTCCTCAAGGCTCGGCGGACGACCGGGGTCGCACGGTACTACGACTGCACACACCACCTCGCCCCAAGCAGGATCGGGCAGGCCGACGACGGCGGCGTCGGCCACGGCCGGATGGTCCGCGAGCCTGGCCTCCACTTCCCCGGGGAGGACGGTCTCGCCACCGGTGCGGATCAGCTCGCCGAGCCGTCCGGTGAGGGTGATGCGCCCTGCTGCGTCGATCTCCGCGAGGTCCCCGGTGCGGTACCAGCCGTCGTCGAAGGCCGCGGCGGTGGCCACCGGGTCGTCGAAGTAGCCGTCGAAGAGAAGCGGGCCGCGCACGTGCAGCTCCCCGTCGGCGCTCCTGCGTACCTCGGTCGACGTACCGGGCACGCCGATGGAATCCGGGTGGTCGCGGAGGCTGTCGCCGTCGTGTGCCGCGACGTTGCCCGTTTCGGTCGAGCCGTAGAAGACCCGCACGTGGGCGCGCGGTGCGGCGGCCCGGAGGGTGTCGAGGAACCCGGTGGTGACGGCGGACGTGCCGGTGTCGGCGAAACGCAGCGTGGCCAGCGCCGCGTGGTCACCGTCCAGCACCCGCTGCCAGACAGCGGGCACGCAGTACAGGCGGGTCGCCCGGTGGGTCTTGACCGCCTTCCGGATCGCGTGCCCGTCTGCATGTTCCAGGAACACGACAGTGTCACGTGCCTGCCACTGCTGCAGGGAGATCGTCCAAGCGGCCATGTGGAACAGCGGGAACGAGCAGATCGCGGCGCCGCGCGGTTCGAGCTGTGATCCCGGGTGGGAGCGCAGGAAGCTGACCCGGTGGGACAGCACGACGCCTTTCGGCCGGCCGGTCGAGCCTGAGGAGAAGAACAAGCAGTGCGGGTCGATCTCCAGGAGACCGGTCCCGGTATACGGATCAGAGTCCCGCACCGCGGCCGGACTATGTGCCTCTGCATCTGCTGCGACCACAGCCGTCAGGTCCTGCACCGGGGCGCCGATCGCGGCGGCGAGCCGCGCGGTCTCGGCCGGTGTCCGGTCCGCCGCGACGACGAGCGCCGGGCGGACCTCGGCGGCCAGCTCGGCCGCCTCGTCGACGCCGAGCGTTCCTGGGACAGGTGCGTAAACTGCGCCGAGTCTGGCGAGTGCGGCGAAGAGGGGGACTGCGTCGAGTGTTGTGCCCGCCCAGCTGACGACGCGTTCTCCGGGGCCCACACCGAGTCGCCGCAAAGTGCGGGCGACCGTGTCGGCGCGGGTGTCGACCTCGGCGAAGGTGAGTGACCGGTCGCCGAGCACGGCCGCCGTGCGGTTGGGCGCAGCTCGAGCGGCGTTGGTGAAGATGTCGCCGATCAGCAACTGGTGCACGGGTACGGGCATGTTGGGGGCCTCCTGCGTGCGCGGCGGTGCGGCGCGTGCCGGCCGCCGCGCCAGACCGCTCAGTCCTTCAGCTCGACGATGATCTCGTGGTAATGGCGCTCCCCGGTGTTCACCGCCGTCTCCACACCACCTCGGGTGACGTAGATCGCGGCGCCGGGCAGCACCTCGGCCTCCAGAAAGTCCTGGTAGGGGCCCTCTGTGTCGGGCTCGGGCCGAACAGCGATCCGGTCACCGGAGATCTGCACCAGTATGTTGTCGAGCTCGTGCCGATGGACGTCGCTGTGCTCGCCGGGTGCGAGCCGCAGCTCCCAGATCCGCACCCGGTCGTTGTCCAGCAGAACCTTGCTGCCGATGCGCCCGAGCACCCGCTCTTTGTCCACAGTCCACTCCCGTCGTGTCCGTCGCCGGTACCGGGTTGCCGGAACCGATCAGTACCCGATCGTCGTGTCGACCTCGTTGATCAGCGTCTCGCCCGCGAGGTAGCGGGCCAGGTTCTCCCGCAGGAGCCGGAAGACCCCGGCGAAGTGCGTGTCCGCGGCGGAGGCCGAGTGCGCCGAGATCGCCAGATTCGGCGCGTGCCACAGAGGACTCGCGGCGGGCAGTGGTTCAAGGCGGGCGACGTCGATCGCGGCACCGCCGAGTCGCCCCGACCGCAGGGCCTCCACCATGGCCTCCTCCACGACGCACGACCCGCGGCCCACGTTGCAGAAGAACGCTCCCGCAGGCATCGCGGCGAACGCGGCCCTGTCCAACATGTCCATGGTCTGCGGCGTCTCCGGCAGTGCCGCGACCACCGCGTCGCACTCGGCCAGCATCGAGTGCAGACCGTCCGGCCCGTACAGCGTGTCGGCCTGCGGGGCGGGGCGTCCGGCGCTGCGCCGCATCGCCGAGACGCGCATACCGAAGGCCCGGGCACGTACCGCGACCTCGCTGCCGATCGCACCTAGGCCGAGCACGCCGAGGGTACGGCCTGCCAACGGCTCGCCGTAGCAAGGGGTCCAGCGATGCTCACGCTGCGCCCGGTCCAGTTCGGCGAACCGCTTGAAGTGCCCGAGCACTCTCGCGAAGGCGAACTCCGCGACCGGTACCGCGTTCACCCCGGACGCGGTGGACAGCCGGATGCCGCGGGCTTCGAGGTCGGCGGGCAGCAGGTGTCCGACCCCCGCGCCGATGGCCTGGACCCAGCGCAGGCGCGGCGCTGCCCGCGGGACGTCCGACGGCAAGCGCAGCCCGACGAGGATGTCGAGCCGGGCCAGCGTCGCGGGAGCGGTAGCGCCGGGCGGGCATCGGACGACCTCGACGCGGGAGTCGACCGCCCGTACCGCAGCGATGTCCCGCTCGATCAGGTCGGCGGCCCGCTGGTCCCAGGACTGCGGGTAGGCAAGACCGACGACGACCGCGGAACGCTCCGTCACCGCGCCACGTCCTTCCCGCCGTCCAGGTCCTTGAGCACGCCCATGGAGTGCACCGACGCGTGGTGCTCGGCCAGATAGCCGGGGGCCTGCGTCGTCTCCACGAACCAGCCGGTCGGGCACATCGTCAGGATCTCGACGAAAGCGAAGCCCGACTCCTGTGCCCGCAGTGCCCGCAGCACCATCCTCTTCGTACGGTGCACATTGACCGCGGTGTCGACCGCGCCGCGTGCGACGTACACCGCTCCGTCCAGCTGGGCGAGCAGGTTCGCGAGCCGGATCGGATGCCCGTGACGGGTGCTGTCACGACCTTCGAGGGTGTTCTTCGTGCGCTGGCCGAGTACGGTTGTGGCTGTCATATGGCCGCCGGTCTCGCCGAACACGCCGTTGTTGAGCATGAAGCAGGCGATCCGCTCGCCGCGGGCTGCCGCGTGCATCACCTCCTGCAGTCCCTCGTCGGCCATGTCGCCGTCGCCCTGCACGGTCAGCACGGTCAGATCGGGTCGGCTCCGCTTCACTCCGGAGGCCACCGAAGGGGCCCGCCCGTGAAGGGCCTGGACGACTTCGATGTCGAGGTTGTTGGAGAACGCCGTGGAGCAGCCGATCCCGAACACCGCGACGCAGGAGGCAGTGCGCCCGAGTTCCGCGACGGCTTCCACAACGGCGCGCATCGCGACCGGCTCACCGCAGCCCGGGCAGAGTTGATGTGCCCCGATGTCGACCAGGGCGGGCGTGAAGTCGTGGACGATTTTCGCGCCGCATGCCGGGGGCTCGTCCGTGGGGACGAAGGGCAGGGCTTTGCGCCTGGTCATGGCGCCACCTCCATGATCCGCTCCCGCAGCACCCGCACGTCCAGGTCCGGTGCGATACCGAAGCCGGAGGGATCCATCGACAGTCCGCCGATGAACTCGACCGGCAGCGCGCCGCTCACCGCGAGCTGTACGTCCTGCACAGCCTGCCCGGTGTTGTTCTCGTACACCGCGACGGCACGCGCGCCCCTCACGAGCCGTGCGATCTCGGCGTAGGGGAAGGGGACCAGCGTCACGGGCCGCACGAACCCGATGCGAGCGCCCGAGGAGCGCAGCTCGCGGACGGCGGCGCGCAGGTACGTGGCAGGGGTGCCGTAGCCGACGACCACGAGGTCGGCGTCGTCGATGAGCATGGACTCCACCCGGGGTGGGATCGCGCGCAGCATCGTCTCCGTCCGCTTCGCGCAGGCACGGTAGTGGACCGCGAGGTCGTAGCCGGCCTGGCCGCCGAGGCCGTCGCGCTGCTTGGCTGTGCCGAGTGGCGAGACCAGCTTCGCGCGGCCGGTGCCCCCGCTGGTGCCGTCCAGCGCCCACGAGGGGCGCGGGAGGACTCCTTGCGAGGCTCCTTCCGGCCCCTGCGGAATCGCCACCGACCGGTGCGTGTGCGCGAGGTAGTAGTCGCCCAGGACCATGACGGGGGTGCGCCATGCCTGGGCCCACTCGAAGGCGAGCGAGATATGCGCGACCGCCTCCGGGACGTCCGACGGCGCGAGCACGGGCAACCGGTAGTCCCCGTGGCCCCCGCCGCGGGTGGTCTGGAAGTAGTCTCCCTGGCCCCGGGCCATGTTCAGCACGACCAGTGGCAGCCGCGCGAGCGTCATCTCGGCCAGCGACTCCTGCATGAGCGCGAGTCCCTGGCCGGTCGAGCCGGTGGCGGCGCACGTGCCGGTCGCCGCGGCTCCCCAGCACATACCGATCGCCTCCAGCTCGCTCTCCGCGTTCATGCAGACGCCGCCGGCCTCGGGCAGCCGTGCCGCCATCGACTCCAGGACCTCCGTGAACGGCGTCATCGGGTAGCCGGCGAAGAACCGGCAGCCCGCGGCGACCATCGCTGCCGCGACGGCTTCGGAGCCGGCCAGCAGCCGGGACGGCCCGCTCATCGGCCGGCCGCCGTCTGGTCGTAGCGGTACACCTGGAAGACGAAGTCAGGGCAGATCGCCGTGCACGCCGTGCAGGCGATGCAGCCGGGCAGCAGCCGCGGATACCGGTGCCCTCGGCTGTTCACCTGATCGTCGGTCATGACCAGTACCGACGGCGGGCAGGCGTCGATGCACAGCTCGCATCCCTTGCATGCCTCGACGTCGATGACGAGCGTGCCGCGGCTCATGCGACCACCTCCGGCCAGGCCGGCAGGTACACCGCGGCCGCGCGGTCGAACCCGGTTCGCAGGGCCCGCTCGTTCACGGCCAGCAGGCGGCTGCGGTAGGGCGGCAGAACATCGGGCAGCGTGGCCACCAGTTCGTCGATCCCGACGATGCCGGTGGCGCGGACGTATGCGCCGAGGGCGACCAGCGTCGCTGCGGCCACCGCGCCCAGCTCGTCCGCGACGCGCGTGGCGGGGACCTGAAGCACGCGGATCCCGTCCGGCCACGAGCGGGGAGTACAGAGCGTGCTGTTGACCACTGCGAGACCGCCGAGCCTGACGCGCTCGGTGACCTTGTCGGCGTATGCCCCGTGCATGACCAGGCACGACCAGGCAAGGGAGACGGTCGGCGGGCTCTCGATCGCGCGATCGCCCGCGACCAGCGTGGCCTCGGTGTTGCCGCCGCGCATCATCCCGCCGTAGCTGCCGAACATCGAGACAGCGAGTCCGGCGTTCGTCAGCGCCTGGGCGAGCAGCCTGGCGCCGAGTTGGATGCCCTGCCCGCCGATACCGGTCATCAGCAGTTCACGTTCCACCGGCCCTCCCTCCGCCTGAGTCGGGGACTCGGTATCTGACTCCCCACTACCTGACTATCCATCAGAACAGTGTTCTCAGAATAGGAATGAGCGTTCCCGGACGCCAGATGCTGTGGCAGGATTTCTTGCACAGGACGGGAAGGCGGGGAGGGCGGATGGCGGACAGGGCACCGGATCTGGTGGAGCGCGCGGTCGCCCGGCCGCTCGCCGGGCGCTACGAGGTCTCGGCGGCCGAGGTGCAGCGGCTGATCGAGGCCACCTACACGGTGATCGAGAGGACCGGGTCGCTGGACCCCACGGTGCGCGACATCCTGCACGAGTCGGGCCTGTCCAACCAGGTGTTCTACCGGCACTTCCGGTCCAAGGACGACCTCCTCATCGCGCTGCTCGACCACGGTCGGCGCCGCATGGCGGACCATTTGCGCCACCGGATCTCCGCCGCCGAAGGTCCACTCGACGCGGTCCGGGCATGGATCGAGGGGGTGCTCGCACAGGCCGCCGACCAGCGTGCGGCCGCCAGGACCCGGCCCTTCCTGGCCCATGTCGACCGGCTCGCGGCACGCTTCCCCGAGGAGCAGCGGGCCTCCGAGGAAGCGATGATCCAGCCGCTGGCCTCGGCACTCCGCGAGGCCGCCGCAACCGGCGTGCGCACGGGTACGGGTGCGGGCGTCGACCACGACCGCGATGCCCGTACCGTCTACCTGCTGACCATCGCGGTCCTCCACGAACACCTGCGTACCGGCACCCGGCCGGACCCGGCGGAGACGGAACACCTGGTGCGATTCGCGCTCGCCGGCCTCAGCCTCAGCTCGGCACCTGACCCCCGGCACCCGCTTGGCAGCCGCGACTGACCGCCTGGTTCAGACCCACTGCGGGGAGGTGTTGGCGGTCGGCGCACAGCCCGTGCGCGGAACGCGGGATCGGTGGTCAAGGCCACTGCTCTTCCGGCGGAACCGGATCTTCCTGTGTGCTTGCTCGGTAACAGACATACAGGGCAAGCATCCTGGCACCCAGTCTGGTGCAGACTGACCCCGCAAAGAGAGAGTCGAAAACGGCCGCATACGGCCAACCACGGGGGATCACCATGACTTTTCGCGTGCGCAAGAAGCGCAAGAGCCCCAGGGGCCTGATGCCCTACGCACTCGGGGCTGCGGCGGTCGCCGCGCTGCTCGCGTCCACGGCGTGCGAGTCGAATGCGCCCCACCGTTCGGATGACCCGGCGCCGTGGGCCGCGCCGAGTATGACGGGCTGGGTGAAGCCCCGCGAGACGGATTCGACGCAACCGGATGAGACGGCTTCTGTGAAGCCCGCTGAGACGGCTCCGGCGAAGCCAGGTGGCGGCAAAGGGAACAGCAGGAACGGCGGCAGGAATTTTGCCGCCCCCTGCGCCGCAGACGCCCTCTCGGTCACCGCGGTGAAGGAGCCGGCGGACAGTAGAGAGGCCAGGCATCTCCTGATCACTGTGCAGAACGTCGGCGACGCGAAGTGCAGCCTCTACCACTACCCCCACGTACGGCTCGGTGCCGATGCCCAGACCACGGTCCCTGTGATCAAGGACAGCGCCCCGGACCCGGGGATGCCCGTCGCCATTGCTCCGGGCGAGGAGGCCCATACCGCTCTGCTTGTCAGTGGCGGTGCCAGGGAGGAGTACAAGGCGCAGGCCATCACCCTCACCCTCCACGGCCGCGAGCTCGGCAGTAACGCGAGCAATCCGATCGACGTTCCGATGCCCGTCGACATGCTGTACGCCGACGACGGTCAGCTACTCACCTACTGGACTCCTGCTTCCGGAGCTGCCCTGGACTTCATCATGTCGAAGTGATACGCCTCCGTCAGGCGAACTGCCGCAACTACGTCATGGATCCCGTAGTCCCTGGTCTGCGGCGCCGAAGCCTACGCCCCCGTCGAGTCGGGCAGCCTCCTCGCACGAACAGCGTCTGGGTCCCAATCCTCCGCCACAGCGTGGACCATCGAATCGGCCGCGCCGACTTTCACCGGAGTCCAAACGCGTCGGCGCTCCGTACACCGCGACCGGCACCGAGGAGGCTGAGCCCCGAGGCGGGACAACCCTCGGGGGCGCCGGAGGGTTCGCGGGGCTGAGCTCCCCCTCACGGGCATCAGCCACGCCTCCAGGTTCTGCACGTCGCGGTCCCAGCCACCCATGACGCAGCAGCGCCGGAACCCCCGCGGCGGCGCGCGCTGCCCGCCCGCCTACTGCCCGGCGCCGAAGAAGCCGGATCTCAGGTCCTGAGCGACGGCCTCGAGTGGATGCCCGCTGACGGTGAACGCTCCGCTCCAGGGGGCACTGAGTGCGAAGAGCAGCGCCAGACTCAGTCCGACCACACTGGCAACGCCCACGACCAGCAGAGACGTTCGCAGGCTGCTGCGGAAGATCAGCGCGCCGGCATTCACGATCAGAGCCAGTCCGCTTGCCACGAGCGTGACGACGTAGAGCTCGGGCACCTCGCGAGACGCGGCAGCGATGCGGAAGCGACGACTGCTGGTGACACTGTCCAGGGAAACCAGCAGCTCCGTGGCCGCCGGTGACCCCAGCTCGGGCCTTGCCGCCTCGGCGCGCACGGTCCGCTCCAGCCGTGCGATCGCGCGAGCGGTGGCCGGGTCGTCGCCGGACGCCGCTGCCGCGCCCTTCCATTCCTTGACGCGTGTGGTCCGCAGATAGTCCAGCAGTGCCGCATGGATCGGCTCGGACTGGACCTGCGGACTCGTCGCCGCCCACGCCAGCCGGGAGGTCGCGGCCGCTTCGTCGCTCACCAGCCCCTCCGCTGCGCGCAGATAGCCGGCCTCGCTGGCCAGGGTGAGTGCCGCGAAGATCGCGAAGGCGGCGCCGAGCGTGGGCATCAGGGGCATGGCGATCTGCGGCACACGTTCCCGTTCCCCGACTGGTACGAGCGCCCGGACGCCGACCCGCGCCAAGGCCGCGACCAGAAGGGCAACGAAGAGCCAGCCCACCACCAGCACCACCGCCGGCAGCGAGGTCAACCAGTTCACCGAATCACCTACAGCGCGTTCCCGTGAGCGCCATACGGCGGGGTCGAGCCAACGGCCCCGCGACGTGGAGCTCCTCTACGGCGATGGCAGAGGATCGGACGATCTACGTCACCGCGACCGACGAGACACTCGCCACCTCTGGCCGCACTCCTCCCGTGGTCGGAGTGGTCGCGTCCTGGGCACGCGGACCGCAACACGCTGTCACAATTACTCCCGTTCTGTCTAGTTAACACTCTTTCGGGAGATAGTTGTGACTGTCTCTGAAGCCGTGGGGCGGGTGAACGCTCCGATCGAGAAATGTGAGGGTCAGTCGCCCTCGGGACAGCACTCATACATTCCGCCCAGGGCCTTGTCGCCGCTCCAGGCTTCCCCGGGACCGAGTGTGGCTATGTGCACGGCGCCGCAGAGGTCCACGTCGGGGCCGTGATCACGGAGGATGAAGTACTGGTCCCGGGTGTTGCTCCTGGCCGACTTGGCGGGGAAGGGCAGGTCAACCGGGGTCTTCGGAGCCACCTTCGGCGCGATGCGGCTTTCCGGTGAAGTTGGGTTCGCTCCAGAAGGACAGTGCGTTGTGCAGGGCGGGAGCTCCGTAGTTGCTGGCCGGGGCGCTGTGGGTCTGCTTCCGGGGGGCGCGTGTTGAGTCCGGTGTGGTGCGTCTCTGCCGGGCGCGGTCCGCAAGGGCGCGCGCTGCCGCCAGGAGGATGCGCGGCTGACTGAGCAGTCTGGGGTGCTCCCGCATGTGCATGACGTTCATGAAGGCCGCGTTCACGGTCGGGTCGAGGACGGAAGCCTCAAGGAGCTTGTCGCCGGCCCACCGTGTCATGCGGTAGCCGCGGGGACGGTGGTCTGCAACGTGAGGCTGAGCGAGATCGGCTGTCGCGGAGAGTCGCCAGGCAGCGTTCACGATGACGGCGGCTCGACGGAAGTACCCCCAGGCGGCTGCGTGGGGCGATGTTCCGGTGCGCAGATACGCGGACAGCGCGGATGCCTCCAGGGCGGCCACCGTCAGGCCCTGGCCGTAGATGGGGTTCACGGAGGCGACCGCATCGCCGATGGCGACCAGCCCGCCGGGGAACCGGTTCAGCGCGGTGAAGTCGCGGCGCTGGCTCTCGCGAAAGTGGAAGGTGCTGACCTCCGACACCATCGCGCACTTCTCGGCGACTTCCCGGATGGGAGCCACAGAGTTGATCATGCGTTCCGTGAACTCGTGCGGGTCGGTCCCCGGCCGGTAGTCGGTGTAGGCGGCCAGGACCACGCCCCAGCGGTTGCCCTCGAGAGCGGTGATGGCAGCCGGCTCGATGGAGGCCTTGCGGTAGTCGTACGCGGTGGCGGGGCCGGGAGAGGCGTGGGCGACCACGGTGTCGGGCAGCTCGTTTCCGCGGCGGAAATGGGCGGTGGCGTAGCCGAGGTCGACCTTCATGCGCGTGCAGGGCGCTTGGTCCCAGCCGTGCTTCATGAGCCAGGTACCCAGTCGACTGGACCTGCCCATGGCGTCGACGACGAGGTCGGCGTCCAGCCAGTGGTCGCCGGCAGTGGCGTCGCTTGCGGTCGTGTAGTTGACGCCACTTACCCGCGTGCCGGTGAACCGGAGGTCGCGAGCCCTGCCGACACGCATGGTGACGTTGGGCAGCGCACGGACCCTGCGGCGCATGAGGTCTTCGACGAACGGCCGGGAGGCGCCCAGCATGCGGGCGTCGGGCACATCGGGTCGGCGCATGCCGTCCACGTAGTACTGGATGGCGCGGCCGGTGCCCAGGCAGGCACCGCCGGCAACGAGTTCGTCCGTGACTCCCGGGAACCATCGCTCGAGCTGGGTGTGCCCCATGGCGAGCAGGGCGTGGAGTTGGTCGCGATGGGGGGCGCCCCGCCGTGCGTCGCCGTTGCGGAAGTCATCCGGCTCCAGGACGACGACCTCGTCGGCGTGATCGCTCAGAACCCGGGCTGCGAGCAGACCGGCGTAAGAGCCGCCCAGCACCACTGCACTGCGCACGCAAGATTCCCCTCTTCGCTGACGACGCGTTGATCCGCGTCGGTCTTTGCGCTGGATCCCGTCGACCGCCCCCTTGGCGACAGAGACGACCCTAGCTTGTGTGTTCGGATAGCCATCTGTACTGAAGGGCCAGGGCTTGACCGGTCCTATGGGGATACGGCTGTAGCGACGCGTTCCTCCCGCAGGTTCAGCAGTGCCGCCTGGACGATGGGCTGAGACAGGGCTTTGGCGACGAGGAGTAGACGCTCGCGCTCCTCGCCGGCGGGGGTGTCCTCGCCCGGCAGCACTGCGGATACGCCCTGCGGCTGTGGGCGGCCGGTACGTCCCAGTCGCACCCAGGTATCCCGCGCTGTCTGCAGGCGTTCCGCCGCGTCGCGGAGTGCCACGGCTGTCGCGGCCGCCTCGAGCTCGGCGTCGGACAGGCGCCGTACCAGTGGCGAGAGTTCGGAGTCCCGGTCCTCGCGGAGTGCGTACACGATCTCCGTGGCATCGCGGGTCACCCATGGCCGCAGCGCGCGCGTCCCGTCAAGGATCTCGATCACGCGGCGGTGCAGATTGAAGGTGACGTTAGCCGTCACGCGCCTGCTGCGAGCGCTGCGTGCGCTGAAAGCCAGCTCCTCGTCGACTCCGCCCACGACCAGATCCCACAGGGGCTGCAGCGCCTTGGTGTCGCGCCGCTCGCGGAGCCAGGCGCCGATAGCGGAGCCGGACATGCCGTAGCACATGATCTGGAACCCGATACAGCCCGGGACGGCTCCGTACAGCCCGAGTTGGTCCAGGGAGTGATTGCCGGCCGCGGCGAAGGCGATGGCCGGTGCCTGGCAGAGGGCGTAGCCGAAAACGAACCACATGGCCAGCGCGAATGCTCTCAAACTGTGCTGCACCCCGGGGTCTTCGGGGGTGAGCCGCCGGCAGCGCCAGTAGGTGTTGAGCGTCCCCAGCGTGAGAGTGACCAGGAAGACCGCGAGGCACGCCACGACCCAGGGGTCGTGGGCGAAGCTCGTGTTGAACATCAGAGGGTCCGGCGGAGCTGCCAGGTCCGCGGCGTAGAAGAACACCACCATCAGGATTCCGGCGACCGAGTAGGTCAGAGTCCAGGCGGTGATGCGGCGGCGCAGGGCGGCCCGATTCTCTCGAAGCTCCTGGTCGACCAGGAAGGTGAACATATGTGTATAGGCGAACACCGCCAGGATGCCCAGGTACACGGGAAGTGAGGCAAAGCTCGGCTCGTTCAGGGCCTGGCCCACAGCACGGTAGCCAGCCGGAGATGCCAGGATGTAGACCGGAGCCGACGTCACGAACACTGCCGCGGTCAACGCCAGGGTGGGATTGGGGTCACGGCGCAGCGCCAGGCATTTGTAGACGGCCAGGATGAAGGCGAGCGCGAAGTTGATGAAGTACACGATGGACGCGGTGCTCTCGGACATCAGACGCCCGACCTCCTGTGTGAGAACGCCGACGTGAGGAAACCGCTGCTGTTTCCGCTGCTCCGCAGTCGCAGGTGACGCTCCAGCATCACCGTGGCGAACGCTTCTGCCCGGCGCTCGTGAACGTTCGCGTAGTGCGACCTGGTCAGGACTCGAAGCACCGGCCCGGGCTTGAGTCCGGGCAGTAGCTGCCGCACAGTCTCCTCCGTCATCCGATGGTCATCGTTGGATGACGGCGGGTGCTCTTCCCAGAGATGGAAGAGCTCGTGGAGGCTGGCGTGCAACCGGGTCAACTCGCTCGCGTTGGCGTCGACGACGATGTAGTCGCGGTCCCGTCCACGGGCGCAGAACCCCGAGACTTCCGGGGGCAGCGGGGCCTCGGTGAGCGTGATCGGCTTTCCGCGGCGCTCTGCGATGGTGTCGACGAGGCCTTGCATGCTCCGCACGCCCGAGAGTCTCAGGTCGCGTCGGATGAGACGCGTGGTGGACCAGGTGGCGTAGGAGATGGCCAGTTGCTCGCGAGCGGACGCGAGGAACGAACTCACCTTGTGGCGCTGCCGGTCGGCTCGGGACTGCTGGTGCACTGATGAAAGTCCCCCCTCTGCTGGGGACTGGCTGCGTGAGCTTTCGCACATGACTCGTGTGGCCTATCTCCGTACTACTGCCTGATCGCAAAGCGCGACCGTAACCTATCTTTGGGTAGCCAGTCAGGGGCAGGGCAGCGCCGGATCGCGGTCACCGACGGGCCGGTCCTGCGGCGTGTGACTTTCCCACGTCGGGTCCTTCGCAGGACCGGCGAGGCTGGCGCCCCCGAGCAGCGTGGCGGCCGGGATTGCGCCGAAGCTCGCCCTGTGACGAACTTCCGTAGTCTCCGCATACACGTCTCCCATGAGACTGCGTCAGGTAATCCGCAGATCAGGGCAGCGTCGGCATGGCGGTCAACTCCAGCCGAACGCCTGCCTGTAGTGTCGATCATCTGAACGAGTGACCTCCTGAAGGCTCGCCGATCTTATAGTCGGCATCAAGCCAAAAGAACTGCCGGATCGGGCAGTTCCGAAAGCGGCAGGGTGCAAAGGTAGGCACAGTGGGCAAAAGCCTGGATGGGGCCGAGCATGGACTCGGTCCCCCGGCCCGGCCAGTGGG
>NZ_JBHXFA010000143.1:0-18916 GCF_042724175.1 Streptomyces sp. NPDC127084 | reverse complement strand
CCGCCGTCCGGGCCCTACAGCTCCGGGGGGGGCCCCCCCCCCCCCGTTCGGGCCCCACAACGCACCGCGGGCCCACCCCGTCATCTTGGATCCCCTCCACCCCCACGGGGGCCGCCGCCCACTGTTAGTGGGTGGTCGCCAGCCGCTCCACCAACGGCTCAAGCCGCCCGGCCCGCGCGGTGGACCAGCCAGCGAGCCCCGCGTTGAGCACCGCGAGACCGGCGATGACCACCAGCGCGGGCAGTGCCGCCCGCAACCGCTCGACGGGCTCGCCCGTACCGAGCAGCGCGTGCATGACCGCGTTCACCGCGAGCAGGTTCCCCGCCGCCACGATGCCCTGCCCGATCTCGCTCACCCCCACCCCCAGCAGCGAGGCCCGGTCCGCGCCCCAGGCCCTGCGTAAGGTGCCCAGCACCAGCCGCGGCATGGCCCTGAGCGCCGTGACCATCGTCAAGTCCAGCCAGGAATGCTCGTGTTCGGCCCACCCCGTGTCGTATCGCAGCGGCCCGCCGAACAACTCCCGCTCGGCGTCAGAGGCTTTCGCCTCCGTCATGCGTACGCGGCCGAAGAGTCCCCTCACATCGCCTCGCCTTCGTCGGCGGCGCGTACGAGGACGCGCCGAGGTGGGCAGTGCCGGGTCGAATGTCCCACTTCGGCGACGTGCGAAGGGCGGATTCCGGGGTTTCCCCTACCGGGTGCGAACGGCCGTTCCAGCGCCGGACGAGCCCCCACTCCAGCCGGCCACCACACCCCCGCGCGACCGGTCGGCCTTCCCCTGATTCCCCCGCACAACCCGGATGGCAGAGGGCGCTTGGACTCCGGACACGCCTGGTCCCGGGAAGGCGGTCTGCCGGGAGGCCGACCCGGGATGCGAGGATGAGGCGCCATGACTGCTGGGTGGTGTTCACGCACGCTGAGGGCCGCGGTGTTCGCGGCCGTATGCGTGGTGCTCGCCGCACTCGGGCACGTCATGATGTCCGGCGAGTCCGTCCCCTGGTGGACGCTCGTCGGCGGGTTCGGCGCGGCCGGCGCGTCGGGCTGGTGCCTGACGGGGTGTGAGCGGGGTCGTGGCGCCGTGGTGGCCATGGTGGTCGCCGTACAGACGGCGCTGCACTCGGGCTTCTCACTCGTACAGTCCAGGCACCCGCAGTCCCCGTACCCCGACCACGCGGCGCACTCCGCGTACCCGGAGCATCCTGGGCACCACATGGTGTCCCCCGGAATGGGGCCGGGCGATGAGACCTGGTCCTTCGGCATGCTCGCCGCGCACCTGCTGGCCGCGCTGCTCACCGGTCTCTGGCTCGCCTACGGCGAGCGGGCCGCCTTCCGGATCCTGCGCTCCGTCGCCGGGTGGCTGATCGCGCCGCTGCGGCTGCTGCTCGCGCTGCCGGCGCCACGGCACAGGCCGCGGCTGCGCGGTCGTCGTCGCCCGTCGCGGGTGGCACGACTGCTTTCCCTGGTCTACGTCATCGTCTCCCGAGGGCCGCCCGTGGGGACCGCTGTCGCCTGACGACAGCCGGATCCCCGAGGCGGCCCAAGTGCCCCTCGGGCACCGGTCGCAGCACCTGCGGAAGCGGGTGCCGTGCGGTCGGCCCCCACACACCGGTCCCAGGGCACCGCGGCGCCCTTCGTATGTCCCGGCCCTGGTTCCGGACGACCCGAGAAGGACACCAGGTGATCTCTTCCGCCCTGCCCGCTTCATGGGATGCGACGGACAGCAAGGAGATTCCGGCCGATGAGTCGATCACTTCCTGGGCGCTCGCCGCGCGCGGCGGTGACGCCGATGCCGTGGAGCGTTTCGTACGCGCCCTGCACCGCGACGTACTGCGCTATGTCGCCCACTTGTCCGGCGATCCGCAGTCGGCCGACGATCTCGTACAGGACACCTTCCTGCGTGCGCTCGGCAGCCTGCACCGCTTCGAAGGCCGGTCGTCGGCCCGCGCCTGGCTGCTGTCCATCGCCCGGCGGGCGGTGATCGACAGCTATCGGTACGCGGCCAGCAGGCCGCGGTTGCACGATGTGCCGGACTGGCAGCTCGCCGTCGAACTCGCCCAGCCGCGCGACCTGCCCGGCTTCGACGACGGAGTCGCACTGCTGGAACTGCTGGCGGCGCTGCCGCCCGAGCGCCGGGAGGCGTTCGTGCTCACCCAGATGGTGGGACTGCCCTACGCGGAGGCCGCGGCCCTGAGCGGCTGCCCGATCGGCACGGTGCGGTCCCGGGTGGCGCGTGCCCGGGCGACGCTGATGGAGCTACTCGCACAGGCGGAGGGGCGGCAGAGCGCGCTGGTTGCCTGACGGTCGCCCTCGGGTTCCGGCGCGTGCCCGGTTGCACGCGCCGGAATCCGCACACCGGTACGGGAACTCACACCGCACTCGGCCCGACTACTGGACCGGGGGTGAGCCCTGCCCCCGTGCCGAAGAGTTCTGGAGAGTCGAATGCGTTCTCGTGTGTGGTGGGGTACGGCGGTCGCCTTGTGCGGACTGCTCGCGGCAGGTTGCGGGAGTGGTGACGGCAAGAGCGCGGACACGTCCACCGGGAGTCGCGCGCCGGTGACCGTCACCGACTGCATGGGCGCCGAGACCACGTTCGACCGTGTGCCCGGCAGGATCGTCACCAGCAACGCGTCCAGCCTGGAACTGCTGCTCCGGCTGGGCGCGGGGGACAAGGTGGTCGGCACCGGCTTCCCGCCGGGCAAGGGAACACTGCCCGCTGCCCTGGACGCCCAGGCTCAGCGGGTCGCGGTGCTCGGCCGGACCGTCATCCCCAAGGAGAAGCTCCTCGGTTCCGGCGCCGACCTGTACATCGACACCTTCGCCTCGATGGGGAACATGGGCGGCGGAGGGATGGGGGACGCGCCGACCGCCGAGGAGTTCAAGGCGGCCGGCATCAAGCACGTCTTCCTCAAGTCCACGGCGTGCGCGGCACAGAACAAGGGACCGCTCACCGACCTGTCGGCGGTCGAGGAGGACATCACGGCGCTCGGGGCGGTCACCGGTACGAGCGCGAAGGCGAAGGAGCTCGTCACCGGGATGCGGGAGAAGGTGGACGGAGTACGGAAGGCGGTCGGCGGGACAGCGGAGCAGGCCAGGCCGACGTACTTCTTCTTCGACTTCGACGCGGGCACCAAGCAACCGATGGCCGTGTGCAACCGCCAGATCGCCCACGCCGTGATCACCCTGGCCGGGGCCCGCAATGCGTTCGCCGACTGCGACGGCGACTTCAAGCAGGTGAGCTGGGAGGACGTGGTTTCCAGGAACCCCGGCTGGATCCAGCTCGGGGTACGGAACCGGGGCAGCGAGGCCGCCAACGAGAAGGCCTTCGACGAGGCGCGGGAGTGGCTGGAGGGCAACCCCGCCACCAGCGGTCTGAAGGCCGTGAAGGAGGGCCGCTTCCTGCGGATCGCCTCCGAGCGCACCACCATCGCCGGTGTGGAGAACGCCGCGGTGGTCCAGGAGATCGCCAGGACCATCCATCCCGGGAAGGTCAAGTAGGCGTGCTGGACACACAGTCCAGGTCCAGGTCCAGGTCCTGGTCCAGGTCCGGGCGCGAAGGGTCCGGCGACGCGGCCCCGGGCGAGGCCCGGAGCCTGCCCGCCGGAATCTTCGCGATCGGTATCGGCGTCGCGCTGCTGGTGGGGCTGACGGCGGCGGTCTCCTGGGGGTCGACCTCCATCCCGCCCGCCGATGTGTGGGGCGTCGTGGGCAGACGCCTGACCGGCGAGCCGGCACGGCCCGGCACCAACGACCTGATCGTCTGGCAGCTACGGGTGCCCAGGGCCGTGCTCGCCGCGCTCGTCGGGGCGGGTCTGGGTCTGGTCGGCACGGCGGTGCAGGCTCTCGTACGCAACCCGCTGGCCGATCCGTACCTGCTCGGCATCTCCAACGGAGCCTCCCTGGGCGCGGTCGCCGCGATCGTGCTGGGCGCCGGGGCGGGCGGTGCGCTGGGTCTCGGGTTGTCCGGTGCCGCGTTCGCCGGCGCCCTGGGGACGTTCGCGCTGGTGTGGGCGGTGGCACGGCGCGGCGGTGGGTTCGCTCCGCTGCGGCTGGTGCTGGCGGGGGTGGCGATCGGGCAGTTCCTGTCCGGATTCACCAGCTATCTGGTGCTCCAGGCAGGCGACGAGCAGCAGACCCACAGCGTGCTCTTCTGGCTCATGGGCAGTCTGAGCGGTGCGAGTTGGCCGATGCTGGCGGTGCCTGCGGTAGCCGTACCGGTCGCCCTGCTGTGGCTCCAGGCACGTGCCCGGGGTCTGAACGCGCTGCTCATGGGGGACGAGACGGCGGCAGGCCTCGGTGTGGACGTCACCAGGCTGCGCCGGGAGCTGTTCACGGTGACCAGTGTGCTGACCGGGGTGCTGGTCGCCGTGTCCGGGGCGATCGCCTTCGTCGCGCTGATGGTGCCCCATGTCTGCCGGCTGGTCATCGGCGGCGACCACCGCCGGCTGCTGCCGGTCTCGGCGCTCCTCGGCGCACTGCTGATGGTGGTCGTGGACATCGTGTGCCGCACGGCCATGGACTCACAGGAACTGCCGGTGGGGGTCGTCACCTCGCTGATCGGGGCCCCGGCCCTGCTGTATCTGCTGGACCGGCGGCTGGGGAGCGTCAGTTGAGGATCGACATCGAGGACCTGCGCGTGGCCTACGCGGGCCGCACGGTGGTGTCGGGCGCCCGTCTGGTCGCCGCCGACGGGGAGATCACCGGCCTTGTCGGCCCGAACGGCAGCGGCAAGTCCACACTCCTGCGCACCGTCTACCGGCATCTGCGTCCGGTCGCGGGCCGGGTGCTACTGGCCGGCACGGACATCCGCGAGCTGGCCCCCGCCCGTGCGGCCCGCCATGTGGCGGCGCTGCCGCAGGAGCGGGGGAGCGACTTCGAGCTGACGGTGCGCGAGGTGGTGGCGATGGGGCGCACGCCGTACAAGCGGGCGTTCGCCGGAGACGATGCCACCGACCGGGAGCTGGTCGAGCGGGCGCTGCGGGATGTCGGCATGGCGACGGCGGCGGACCGGCGCTTTACGGCGCTTTCCGGCGGGGAGCGTCAACGTGTCCTGCTGGCAAGGGCGTTCGCCCAGAACCCGGATGTCCTGGTGCTGGACGAGCCGACCAACCACCTGGACGTGCGGCACCAGGTGGAGCTGCTGGCCCTGCTCCGGACGCGGCGCCGCACCACCCTGGTGTCCTTGCACGACCTCAACGCCGCCGCGTCCGTTTGCGACCGGCTGCATGTGCTGCACGCCGGGACGGTGGTCGCTTCCGGCCCACCGCGTGAGGTGATCACCCCCGAGCTGCTGGCCGAGGTGTTCGGGGTCCGGGCGGCCGTGCTGGAACACCCGCTGACGGGGGACCCGCTCATCGCCTTCGACCACACGTCACCGGCGGACGGCGACGCGCCGCCCCCGGTGACGGGCACGCACGCCGTGGGGGTGCCGCGCACCGGATGACCCGCGTTCATGCCGCCTGGCCGGGAACTCGACGTGCCGTACCGCCGACATCTGGGACGAGGCTGCCGTCCGGCGGCCGTCCGGCGAGGAAGGACGGGGCGGAAGGGTGACGCACCACGACCGGGGCTCGGCAGAGCCTGGTGGCATACCTGACGGCGAATCCACCGTGCGGGATGGCATACCCACCGTGCGGGATGGCGGCCATCGGCAGGCGGCCGACGCCTTTGGGCGGGATCGTGGCCCTGGGCGGGACGTTGCCCACGGGCAGGATCGCGGTCAGGGGCAGGACAGCGGCCATGGGGAGGGTCGCGGCTTCGAGCGGGACGGCATACCCACCGTGCGGGAAGGCGGCCCTGGGTGGGACGGTCCCCGTGGGCCGGACCGCGGCCACCAGCAGGGTCGTGATCATGGGCAGGACCGCTGGCTCCTGGTGGGTGTGGCGGGACTGCTGTCGTTCGTGGCGATGCTCGACATGAACATCGTCAATGTGGCGCTGGCCGCGATCTCAGGGGACCTGAAGGTGCCGGCCGCCACGGCCCAGTGGGTCGTGCTCGGCTATCAGCTTCCGGTCGTGGCACTGCTGCTGCCCGTCGGCCGTTGGCTGGACGGACCGGGTCGGCGGGCGGCGGTGCTGGGCGCGACCGCCGGGTTCGCTCTGTCCAGCGCCCTCGCCGCAGCCGCGCCATCGGCCGGGCCGCTGATCGGCGCCCGGGTGGTGCAGGGGATGTTCGGCGCGGTCCTGTTCGTGCTGATGCCGGTGCTGGCCATGGGATCGGTGCGCCCCGCGCTGCGGGCGCGGGCGATGAGTGTGCCCGCGACACTGGGGCCGCTCGGCGCGGTGGCCGGGCCCGCGATCGGCGGGCTGCTGCTGGACGCGATGGGCTGGCGCGCGGTGTTCCTCGTCAAGATCCCGGTCTGCGCGCTGGCGCTGGTCGTGGCGTGGAAGGCCATGCCGGGCGACGGGGGGCGGTTGCGGTTGCCCGCGCCGAAGGCGCTGCTTGACGCGTTGCCCGCCGCCGCGGGAGTAACGGTTCTGCTCCTGGCGCTGACCCTGGCCGCCGGTCACACCCCGTGGCTGGCCCTCGCGGTAGCAGCCGTACCGCCGCTGTGGTGGTGGCTGCGCGGGCCGGGCGGCAGGTCGGTGACGGGGGTGCTCCGGGTGCCCGGTCTGGCGCCCGCCCACGGGGCGGTTCTGGCCCTCGCTACGGGATTCGCCGCGACGCACTATGTCATCGCCCTCCACCTCCAGCGTGACGACGGGGTCAGCGCCACGGCCACCGGGCTGACCGTACTGGCCTTCCCGCTCGGCATGGGCATCGCGGGACCACTCGGCGGACGCCTTGCCGACCGGTACGGGGCGAGGCTGGTCGCGCTCGCCGGGGCCGTGGTCACCACGGCGGGCCTGTGCCTGCTGATCACACTGGGCGGCGACTGGTCACCGGGCGATGTGGCCTGGCGGCTCGCGCTCGCCGGCGCGGGCATGGGGCTGAACGGCGGCCCGACCCAAGCCCTGGTGATGGGCGCGGCGCCACCGGAGCGGGCCGCGACCGCGGGTTCCACCGTGCAACTCGCCCGCAGCCTCGGCTTCACCCTCGGCCCCGCGCTCGCCACCGCGGTCTGGGGTCTGGCCGGCACCGCGCACGGCGCGCGCACCGGCCTCGTCATGGCCGCCACCGCCGCCGCGTGCTCCATACCCCTGCTCGCCCTGCCCCCGCGCCGTGCCACCGACGTCCCGGCGGCCTCACCCGCTGCCCCACGCTGACCAACTCACACTGACCGCCCCGCACCGAACGAGGAGTTGCCCATGTGCGGAATCACCGGCTGGGTGTCCTTCCATGACGCCCCCCGTCCCCAGGCCCCAGTGATCGAGGCCATGACCGCCGCACTCACTCCGCGCGGCCCCGACGCGGGCGGCGTCTGGCTGGGCGAACACGCGGCGATCGGCCACCGCCGGCTGTCCGTCATCGATCTTCCGGGTGGCGTCCAACCGATGGCCGACCTGCCCGGCGACCCGGCCGTGGTGCTCAGCTACAGCGGCGAGGTCTACAACCACCACGAACTGCGCGCCCAGCTCAGGAACCTCGGGCACCGCTTCCGTACCCGCAGTGACACCGAGGTCGTGCTGCGTGCCTACGAGCAGTGGGGTGAGAACGTCGCCGAACACCTGGACGGGATGTTCGCCTTCGCCGTCTGGGACGTACGGGCCCGGCGCCTGCTCCTGGTCCGCGACCGGCTCGGCGTCAAGCCCCTTTTCTGGGCCGCCGTCGATGGCGGACTCGCCTTCGCTTCCGAGCCGAAGGCCCTCTTCGCCCACCCCGAGATACGGCCCCGTGTCGACGCGGATGGACTGAGGGAGGCGTACAGCCTGCTGTTCAACACCGGACCCACGCTCTGGTCGGGCGTCAGAGAGGTCGAGCCCGGCGGCATCCTGGTGCTGGACCGCGGCGGTGTCCGCGAGCTCCGCTACTGGCGGCTGGCAGCCAGGCCCCACCCCCGCGAGGACGACCGGGACACCACCGTCGAACGTGTCCGCCATCTCGTCGCGTCCGCGGCGCACAGCCAGCTTGAGGCGGATGTCCCGCTCTGCAGCCTGCTCTCCGGCGGCATCGACTCCACCGTGCTGACCGCGCTCCTCGCCGGCGAACTGCGCCGACGCGAAGGGCCGGACGCGCGTATCCGCTCCTACGCCGTCGACTACAGCGACCAGGCCGAGCACTTCACCGGCGACGTCCTGCGCACCGGCCACGACACCCCGTACGCCGCCGAAGCCGGGGCGTACATCGGCACGGACCACCGCACCGTCGTCCTCGATCCGCTCGCCCTGCTCGACCCGGAGCACCGCAGGGCGGTCGTGGTGGCGCGGGACTCGCCCATCGGGGTAGGGGACATGGACACCTCGCTGTATCTGCTGTTCGGGGAGATACGGCGGCACTCCACCGTCGCGCTGTCCGGTGAGGCCGCCGACGAGGTGTTCGGCGGCTACCCCTGGTTCCACAACCCCAACGCGCTGGCCGCCCCCACCTTCCCCTGGCTGCTGGTCACCGGCGACGAGGCCGCCATGCCGCTGAATCCCGAACTCGACCTGCGGATAGCCGAGTTCCGCGAGGACACCTACCGTGACGCACTGGCCGCCGTGCCGCACACCGACACTGAGACGGCCACCGAGCACCGGCAGCGCGAGATGCGGCACATCTCGCTGACCCGCTGGCTGCGCCAGCTCCTGCACCGCAAAGACCGGCTCAGCATGGCGCAGGGCCTGGAAGTGCGGGTGCCGTACTGCGACCACCGCCTGGTGGAGTACGCCTTCAACACGCCCTGGGAGACGCAGAGTTTCGACGGCAGGGAGAAGAGCCTGCTGCGCGCCGCAGGCAGCGGCCTCGCCCCCGAATCCGTGCTGCACCGGCCCAAGAACCACTACCCGGCCACCCACCACCCCGACTACAACCGCGGTCTCCAGGACCTGGCCCGGGAAGCGCTCGCCGTGGGGCAGGTACGCGCCCTCGCCGACGAGACCCTCATCAAACCCTGCCTCGACACCCCGCCAGAGCGGCTCCAGTGGGGGCACCGCCTCCGCCTCGAACGCGTCGTCGACCTCGCCCTGTGGCTGGACCACCACCAGCCGGAACTCGTCCTCTGAGGAGCGCAGCACCATGACCATCCAGGAACCGACACCGACCGCACCACTCCCTGAACCGGTGCCGCTGATCGGCTGCCCGTACAAGACCGACCCCTACCCCCTCTACGAGCGCATGCGCGAGGCCGGACCGGTGCACCGGGTGCTGTTCCCGAGCGGGGTGCGGGCCTGGCTCGTCACCGGATACGAGGCCGCCCACGCGGCTCTCAACGACGACCGCCTGGGCAAGAACCACGACCGGGGGAACGACCGCTGGCGGGCTCGCGCGTCGATCATGCCCGAGCCCCAGCACTCCCAGCTCCAGGTGCATCTCCTCCATCAGGACCCGCCCAAGCACACGCATATGCGGGGCTTCGTGACCGAAGCGTTCGCCCCCCGCCGTATCGACGCCCTGCTACCGCGTTTCCAGGAACTGGCGGACGCCGCTGTCGACGCGCTGCCCGAAACCGGTCCCACCGACCTCGTCTCCGGCTTCGCCGCGCACTACCCGTTCCAGGTGCTCGCCGAAGTCATCGGACTCCCGGAAGAGTTGGCGGACCGCTTTGACCGGGACTGGGGCAAGGTCGTCCAGCCCGTAGGGCCCACCGATCCGGGACGGCCGCTGTACGAGGCACGGCTGCACGGTCTCCAGAGCTATATCGCCGAGGTCGTCACCCACAAACGGACGCACCGGGGCGACGATCTGCTCAGTCGGCTCGCAGCCGCCCGGGACCGCGGCGAACTCTCCCAGGAAGAGCTGGACTCCATGATCTTCCAGCTCCTCGTGGCCGGCCAGGAACCGGTCACCAACCAGATCACGACCGCGCTCATCGCGCTCTTCCGCCACCCGGACGCACTCGACCGGCTGCGCCACGACCCGGGGCTGCTGCCGCGCGCGGTAGAGGAACTCCTGCGCTACGACAGCGCCTTCGAGCTGACCACCTGGCGCTTCTTCGCCGAGGACAGCGATCTGCACGGCACCGGGATCCCGGGTGGTGACTCCGTGATCGTCTCCCTGTGCGCCGCCAACCGCGACCCGATGCGTTTCGAGAAGCCCGATGAGCTCGACCTCGGCCGCAACCCCAATCCGCATCTCGCGTTCGGCCACGGCATCCACTTCTGCCCGGGCGCCGCGCTCGCCCGCGCCGAGCTCCGTATCGCTCTCGGCACCCTCATCACCAGGCTGCCCGGACTCCGGCTCGCCGTCCCGGACGAGGAACTCGCCTGGATTCCGGCCGTGCTGGGCCGTGGCACCAGCCTGCTGCCCGTCGCCTACGACCGCCGTGTCCGACCCCACGGAGGCTCCCCATGCGGCTGACCACCGCACCGGAAAGCCGACCCGCGCACCATGTCAGCGCGTCCGTCCTGAGCCTGCTGCTCCCTTACCACCGGGCAGCGGCCGGGACCGCGACCGCGGCCGCCGACGCCTTCCCCCACCAACTGCGCCGGATCGGCGCCTTCGTACACCGCGGCGAACCGATCGTCTTCACCCTGCCGGGCTTTCCCTGCAAGTCCCCGAACCCCGCCAAGGTCCTCGGCCATCTGCCGGACCAGGGCGAACGGCTCTCCCTGGGCTTCCTCAGCGAACTCTGCGCCAGGATCGGCGAGATCCATCCGCCCGGCGCCCGTATAGTCATCTGCTCGGACGGGCATGTGTTCGGCGATCTGATCCGCGTCCCCGACCGCCACATCGACGCCTACTCCGACGCGCTGCGGGGACTGATCTCCGAACTCGGCTGGGACCGGTTGTCCGTCTTCGACCTCAGGGACGTACTCGGCGACCTGCCGCATACGGCGAAACGCGCCCATGTGCACGAGCGGTACGCCCCCGCCCTCGACGCACTGCGCGCCGAGGTCCGGGCCGACGGTCACACCCTGGCGCTCTACCGGGGCATCACCCGGTTCCTCCTCGATGACGCCGCCGATTTCACGGGCACCCGCTCCGCCCGTCAGCGCGAGTGCCGGCGGCGCGCCTACGGCGTCATCCAGCGCAGCCGCGCCTGGGGGGAGCTGATCGCTGAGCACCATCCACGTTCCGTCCGGCTGTCCATCCACCCCCAGCCCGTCGGCGCGTCCAAGTTCGGCATCCGCCTGCTCGACGCGCCCGACGCCTGGACAACTCCCTGGCACTCGGCCGCCCTGCGCCGCCCGGACGGGAGCTGGACCCTGCTGCCCCGCGCCGAGGCCGCCCGACACGGGCGCCTGGTGCACCGGGACGGCAGGCCGAGCCATTTCGTACAGGGACCGCCGTGACCCGAGGGTCCCAGGTCACGGAGTGAGCGCACCGGAACGGCGCTCGGTGACCACCTGCTCACGATCGGGCAGGCCGGTCGGCCGTGCGGCGGTACCCCGCCGCCCGGCCAGCAGGCAGCCCAGGCATTCCTCGTGTCCCGCGCGTGCCGCGTGATCCCGCACGCGCATGCTCCACTGGTCGGCGGGGCGCGGTCCGGGCCGCTTTCCCCAGCCCGCGAGATGCAGGGCCCAGGTGACCAGCAGGGCCACCACCATCACGGCGATCCCCAGCCAGATGCCCGGACGCCAGCCGCAGATGCCCACGCCGACGACCGCGGCGCCGATGGTGGCGATGAAGGTGCCGGTCCATCCGGCGATGGTGTGGCCCTCGTCGTAGTGGTCTGCGCTCATGACTTCTGCTCCTTTGCGTCCCGGCCCGGCCGGTGCGTGATGTGGCCACCTGGCTGTGGCCGGAATTAAGATGCCTTAGCAAGTGAGGAATTTATCTTACGTACTAAGGAAAGTCCACATGGAGGGCAAGCCCCGCCCCGTCGCCACCCCCTTCGACGCCGTCAGCGCCATGGATCACCTGATCGCGACGAGCATGGTGGGCCAGCAGGAATACGCCCGGAATCTCGGCCTGAGCGTCACGGACCTGATCTGCTTCGCCTACGTACTCGAGGCGGGGGACTCCCCGGTGACCGCCGGTGACCTGGCCGAGCGCGCGCACGTCACGTCAGGGGCGGTGACCGGCATCCTCAACCGCCTGGAACGCGGCGGGTACGTCGTCAGGCGCCCCGACCCCGCCGACCGGCGCCGGGTGCGGGTGGTCGCCGTACCCGCGGCCGAGGAGCGTGTGCGAGCCATCTACGAGCCTTACTACCTGCGGCTCGTGGAGCTCTTCGCGGACTACACCCCCGACGAGGTCGCGGTGATCGCCGACTGGCTCAGCCGCACCGGAGCACTGGCGCGCTCCTATCTCGAGGAGTCGCGGCAGAGCGGCTCGTTCGGGGGTGACGCGGCTGGCGGCTGATGGTCGTCCAGGGCATCCGGAGTCCGCTGCGGACCTCCAGCGGCGGTGTCATGACCACGGCTCCCGGCGTGAGGGAGCCGTCAACGGGCGGGGTGGAACGGTTGGCGGTCCTGGCCTGGCAGTCGCCGGCGGCGGACCGGGAAGCCACGACGGCTGCGCGGCGCTCTCGAGGGCGGCCTTCGGCATCGCCGGGTCAGGCGGCCCCGTCGCAGGCCTCACCGTTGCGGTTGTCGGTGCACTCCGTCAGAAGGAGTGCGGCAGCCAAGGGGCCGTGTCATTGCCGAAGGCCAGGGAGGCCCGCGCGAGCGCACCCCGCTTCAGCTCGTCGGCCCGGCCCGCCCGGGCGAGGGCGGTCAGTGCGAAGCCGCCCAGGTAGACCGAGGCCAGGGCCGTCGCCTGCAGGGTCACGTCGGCAGGCGCGGCCGTGCGCGTGCACGATGCGCCGCGGCCGTCCCCCGCGAGCCGCCAACGGCCCTCGTTCCAGGGGCAGAAGGAGTCCTCGACTTCGAAGACGACATCGACCGGAGTGCGGTACGCGCGGGACTCCAGGGCGGCACCCACGTCCACCAGCCGGACGAACAACCCGTCCCGCAAATGCCGTTCGCAGCGGCGGACATCCGAGACGAGGTGCTGCCACACGTCGTCCACCGGACGGTTCTCCGCCATGAGCGTCGACGTCAGGTCGATCTCGAAGAAGAACCGCCACAGCATCGCGTACGCGGCCGGGTCCTGGGCGTCGAGGTCGCGCAGCACGATCGTCCCGCGGGCACCCGTGGCGTCCCACTGCGGGGTGTGCTGGAACCGGGCGTAGCCGACCGCCGTCCCGTCCCGCTCGGCGACGACGCACCGCAGTGGCGAGCCGCCGTCGTGCCCGCCGCCCCCGGGCGCGAGCACGGCCAGGCGCTCCCACCCGGGCAGCCGTGCCGGGGTGCCGGGCCGGTCCGCCACCTGGTCCGCGTACACCGCCTCGCAGGCCGGCAGCGCGGACAACGGATCGGCGTACCGCAGGCGCACCCCGTCCGCGCCGGTGCCGGCCGGCACCTCCATTCGTACGCGGGCCGTGTCGATGCTCGCCGACAACTGCTGCGTGGCCATGCCGTAGCCGAAGCGGCCGTAGATGCCCGGCTCGGAGGCCACCAGGGCTGCCAGTGGTTCGCCCCGTTCGCGGACATCGTCCAGCTGGCGCCGCATCATCTGCGTCATGAGCCCGCGCCTACGGTGCGTGGCGGCCACACTCACCATCGTCACCCCGGCGGTGTCGACCACGCTGCCGCCGGGCACAGACAGGCGCAGCGAGAAGGCCCCGGCAGTACCCACGCACTCGTCGCCGTCCCAGGCGGCAATGGAGCGGTCGTGTTCGGTCAGGCTCTGCCACAGCCCGCGCGCCTCCGGGGGCGTGGGCGGCCCGCCGAAGGCCCGCTCCACGGTCCCGTACCAGGTGTCCCACTCCTGGGCCTCCAACGTCCGCAACTGTGGCGCCATGAGCCACCTCTACCAGGGGCTTCGTGCTGCGGCGGGGTCACGGGGCTGCGTTCCCACTCGATCGGGCGAGCCGGGGGCCTGGCGGAGCGTCTCCGCAGGCCGCTCCTGAGGGACGGTGTCCGCAGTGGTGCGCGAGTAGTGCCACCGGGGTCCGCAGGCCTCCAGGCCGTCAGGAGGGAGACCGGTCAGTGGTCGGTGCCGACGTCGACGGCACCGTCCACGGCCGTGGGCCGCCGTGCCGCAGCCGCAGGAGGAAGTCGAGGATCCCCGCCGTCCCGTTGCCGTACTCGGAGCCGCAGGTCGCGTCGGCGACGAGACGCAGCCCGTCATACTCGCAGTGCTGGGCGTCGATGACCGCGGCGATGCCCTCGGCCTGTCTGCGGTAGCGGGCCTCTCCCGTGATCTCGGCCATGTCCAGAAGGAAGTGGCCGACCCCGGCGTTCCCGCAGCACGCGCCGGCGACCGCACGCCATGGATCGGCGACGCAGGCCGCCGCGGCCTGTCCGGCGAGTTCTGCGAAACGCGGCAGACCGGTCGAGGACCACAGCCGGATCAGGAAGGTGCCGATGCCGGCGGGACCGTTGCACCATTGTGTGCTCGGCCGGAGTTGTGGCTCGTACCCCACCTCCGTCGGCCACCCGGCCCGGCCGTCCACCACCAGGGCGGGGGGGGGGAGGGTCTCGCCCGCGCCGAGCGCGGCGGCTGCGAACCTGGCCGCTTTCCCGGTGCGTCCGCTGACGTCGGCGGCGGTAGCGGCGGCGAGCAGGAACGCCCCGACCCCCGCCGTCCCGTGGGCGAATCCGTGAGTGTGCGCTCCCGCGAGCGCGGAGTCCGTGTCCCGGGAGGTCGGCCAGGTCCAGTCGCCGTCCCGCCGGTCGGAGGTTTCCAGAACGGCATCGGCGCAGGCGAACGCGGCCGCGAGGTGGGCGTCGTCGGAGGTGGCTCGCCACAGGTGCAGCCGCGCGGTGCCGGCCCCGGACAGGCCGTGGGTGAAGTCGGGGCTCGGCCACCGCGTCGGCAGCCGCTCGACGAGGGTGACAGCCCGGTCGGCCATGGTGGTGTCGCCGAGAAACCGGGCGGCGTCGTGGAGCGCCCAGGCGGTGCCGGAACGGCCGAAGCACAGGCCGGGCAGCAGCCGGGGCACGTCGAACAGCCGGCCGTCGAGCCAGCGGGCGGCCTCGGCCACGGCGGTCGGCAGGGAGGAGCCGCCGCGGGCCTGCGCGGCGTGGGTGAGGGTGGTGAGTACACCGGCGGCACCGTTCCAGACGGTGCAGGGATCCGTGCGCGGTACTTTCCGCTCCGGCGCGGGCCAGAGGGTGGTGCGCCAGGGCGTCATGGTGCGTTGCAGATGGGCGAGGCCGTCGTCGATCAGCCGGTCGATCGCGGCCGCCCGGTACGGAGGCAGCGCGTCCTGCCGCGCCGGTGTCCGGGCGGGAGCCGCGGCCGGAGCGGACGCCGTGGCCCCGGGCCCACGGGTGTCCGTACCGTTCCGGTCGGCCAGCCAGGTTTGTGCGTGCGGGAGGGTCCACCGCTCGCCGGGGTCGGCCCGGGTCAGACCGTCGATCAGTTCGCCGAACGGTGCCAGCGGGGGATGGCACAGGGCAATGAGCGCGAGCGCCCGTCGCGCGTCCTCCGGTCGGTCGGCGCTGTCGGACCAGCCCGCTGCCCACCGCGGATCGAGGTCGGTCAGGAGCGAGAAGATGACCACCCCGAGGCTGAACCGGTCCGCCTCCGGCCCAGCGACCCTGCCGGACTCCGCGGGCGACGCGTGCAGGCCGAGGGCCCTGACCTCGGGTGCGGCGTATCCCCGCGTGTACGCCGGAGCGCGGTCTCGGCCCGCTTCCGTGACGTACTCCGTGTCGATCAGCCGCACTTCCCCGGTCGGGGTGACCATCACGTTGTGCGGTTTGAGGTCGCGGACCACGAACCCGGCCCCGTGCACGGTCCTCAGCAGCGCCACCAACCGCGACACCATGGCAAAGGCCTCGCCCGCCTCCGGCCCGCCGTCGCGGACGCGCGCCGCCTGCCACCGGTGCAGGGACTGTCCGGGGACGAGTTCCTCGGCGAGGAACAAGTCCCCCTGCTCCTCGAACAGATGCACCTTCCCGGGAGTGACACCCAGCGGTGCGAGCAGCTCCAGCATCCGGGACTCGTCCCGCAGCCGGTCGCGCACATCGGTTCCGTCCAGCCGGGCGCCGACGTGTGCCCGCGCGTGCTTGACGACGACCTCGCGGCCCGTCCGCTCGTCCAACGCCCGGTAGACGCCACCCTTGTTCGCGTGCCGGACGGCCCGCAGCACCCTGAAGCGGCTTCCCAGCAACACCGGTGGAGCCGTCGCCGCCGAGCCTGCCGCAGTGGCGGCCGCTTCGGGGAAGGGGTACGCGGCCCACGGCGGTATGCGGAAGCCCGCAGCGCGCTCGTCCTTGATCCTGCTGCCGTCCGGGCCGGTCATCCACGGCTCGAACACGCCGTCGTCGGTGAGGACCATATCGGTGCTGAACTGCCCGTACCGGAAGAAGACGAGGCTGCCGGGCCGCACCGGTTTGTCGGACAGGATCCGCGGTCCGCTCAGTCCGGCCGTCACCGCATCCAACGCGCCCGCCAGGAGGCGGAAATGATCGTCGTCGTCCGGATATACCGTGATGAACTTCCCGCCCATGCCCCGGTCGTACCAGACGTCCCCGAGACGGACGACCCGCTCCAGGTCGACGGCGAACTTGAAGGCGGCCGCGTGCCGGGTGAGCACCTCCGCCGACCGGGCGAGGACGAGGGGCGCCGAGAGCGGTGTGGCCGACACGTGCAGCTTCCATCCGTGTTCGCGCCGCACGGCGCGATCCGGAGGCCGTGCGAAGCACCACGCATCCGTCGGCTGCAACGTCCACCGCTGCCCCCCGCAGCGGCTCAGCACGGCACGTGCGACATCGAGCAGCAGGAGCGAGTCGGCGGACTCCTTGCCCGGCCGGGCGGGCTGCGGATTCGTGGTCATGCGAGGTCGGCGCTCTCTCGGATCCCCGGGTTTCACGCTCCGTATGCGCGGCTCACCAGTCTATGCCCGCCCGGTCGTGCGTTCCTGTCGACCGATCGCGCCCCAAAGGTGTATGTTTGCACTCAGAGTGCAAATAAATCCTCAAGATCGGTTTTCTGGCGATTTATTGAGGTATCGACCTTTTGCCCGGGTCGAGGTGGCCCGGGAAGCCCGAAGAGAGAGGCAAGACGATGATCGAGACGACTGCCGACCTTGACGCCCTGGAGCTGCTGCCGCAGGAGGAGGAGCAGGAGCTTCAGGAGAGGGACTGCACGGGTTGGTCCACCTGCACGTTCACCCTGGCGGGTGATGAATGACCGAGTGCGAATCGCCTGATCCCAGCCCGCACGGCGGGGATCAGGCGCGTACCCGCAGGGAGGCGGATACCTTTCCTCAAGAGGTGGAGAAGTGGCTGCCCGAGGCGGATTCCGTCGAGAACGGCGTGCTGCTGCGGGAGGCTGGACGTCGGAGATGCGCCGCTTGGAGCTCCGCGGTCCGGGAGGCTGTGTGCGGCACGCGGAGAGCCTGCTGACGCGTGAAGCGACCGTCCTGCGCCTGCTGGACGGCGCGGACGTACCCGCGGTCACGCTCGCGGCGGTGGAAACGACGGCCCAGTACTGAGAGCACCCTCCGTGCTGATGGCAGTTGCCCGGAACCGTGCGCCTGGGCTGCTTCCCCCACCGGGACTTCCGTCCGGGAAACGGCATCCGTGTCGGCCCTCGCCCTGTTGCACGGGATCCCCACGGGCGTGCGCTTTGCCGATGCTGCGCAAAGTGCGTGTTGCGTCCCCGGCCCCACCGTGCCGATCAGGTGCGCGAACAGCGGCGCAGCCTGCCATGCGGATGATCTCGACGTATTCACGGGTGCCCCCAGAGGGCCGGATTACGGGCGGCCGTGCCGGCGGATGGACCGCTGTGACCCAACCCCTGTGACCCAACCCGGGCAAACCCTGCCGCACCAGGCCCGGTCGGACCCCACCGGACCCGGGTCGGGCAGGTCCGGGACGCGGTGCGGGCCGTCGTGCGGGCAAGTCCGGCTGCGCCGCGACGGGTGGGCGTACAGGGGCAGAAGCGTCCAGTTCGCCCAAGGAGACGGCAGAGAATTGATCCTTGTGCCCGCCGCTCTGAACCTCGCCGCGGAAGCGACCGTCACCTATGGCAGAGCGCTATACGGGGAGCGCTCGGTATCCGACCACGACGAGGCACAACGAAAGACGCAGGGGAGAAGAACGGTTGCGCAGCTCACTACGCACCATACGATCCGGCTCGACAGCATCGGCCGCCACGTTGGGCCGGGAGCACGTCCCGGCTCCGGCAGCTGTCCCGGCTCGGGCAGTTGTCACCACGGCTTCCGCAGCTTCCCCGGCTGCGGCCGAGATCGGAAGGGTGGACCCCGGCCACCACATACCCGTCGTCGTGCACGCGGCGGACCCGATCTCCCGGGCAGGGGTGCTCAGCCAGTTGCGCCGGCATCCGGTGATCGAGCTTCACGAGGACGCGGAGGCCAGGCCGGGGACCGTGGCGGTGCTTGTCGGTGAGACCCCCGACGAAACCACGCTCACCCGGCTGCGGCGGCTGGTGCGCAGCGAGGGCGCCCGCGCCGTGCTGGTGGTGAGTGCGGTACGGGAGGCCGAACTCCTCGATGTCATCGAGTCCGGAGTCGGGGCAGTCGTCTGGCGCCATGAAGCCACCGGCCACCGCCTGTCGCAGGCCGTGCTCGCGGCTTCCCGAGGCGACGGCGACCTGCCGGCCGACCTGCTGGGCCGCCTGATGAGCCAGGTGGGCACCCTCCAGCGTTCCGCGGGCGGCCAGACCGGGGCCCCGGGCCAGGGGATGGCGGCGCGTGAGGTGGACGTCCTGCGGCTGGTCGCCGAAGGGCTCGACACCAGTGAGATCGCGGGCAAACTCTCGTACTCGGAACGCACGGTCAAGAACGTCATGCATGGGCTGACCACCCGACTGCACCTGCGCAACCGGGCACATGCCGTGGCCTACGCACTGCGCGAGGGCTATCTCTAGTGCCGCGTCAGGCAAGGTTTGCCCGTCAAGGAGCGGCGTCCGGTGCATGGGCCCCCTTTCCAGGCTTTGCCTGTCG
>NZ_JBHXFA010000142.1:12997-19080 GCF_042724175.1 Streptomyces sp. NPDC127084 | reverse complement strand
GACCGCCGCCGCCCCGAGGGCGACCACCGCCGCGCCGCCCGCGGCCAGATACGGAGCCGACCCGCTGCCACCGGTCTCGGCGAGATCCGCACCGGCGCTGTTCGCCCGGGTCGTGTTCTCGGCCTTCTCGGCGTCCTCCGGGTTCTCTTGGGTCTCCGGGGTCTCCGGCTTCTCGGTCACCTCCGGCGGAGCGGCGTCCTGACCCTCGGCCCCAAGGCCGTGCTGCCCGCCGTGGTCCGCGGACCCGTCGCCGCCCTTGGGTGTGCGGCTCTCCGCCGGGGTGGACGCGACCGGGGCAGGCGAGCCGCCGTCCGCCGGTGCCGAACCGCTGCCGTCCTTGCCGAACACCACATCCGAGCAGGTGTAGAAGGCCTCGGGGGAGTCGGACCGCTGCCAGATCGAGTAGACGAGATGCCGCCCGGACTTGCTCGGCACCGTCCCCTCGAAGACGTACTCACCGTTGACCAGCTTCGGGTCTGCGACTCTGGCGAACGGCTTCCCCTCCAGGTCGGACCACTTGAGCGGCTTCGACGGGTCGAACCCGTCCTTGGTGATGTACAACTCGAAGGAACCCTTGTGGGGGGCGGTCCCCTTGTAGCGGAAGGTGTGGTCGCCCGCGGTCAGCTTCGAGGCCGGCCAGTCGGTGCGCGGCAGATCAAGACCTCTGTACTTGTCGCGCCCGGCGCTGCACAGCTTCCCGTCGGGAATCAACTGCCGGTGGTTGCCTGCGGCGTTGGCGATGTTGACTTCGTTCCAGTCGTAGAACGCCTGTGCGCCACTGGCGGCGACCGCCGCCCTGCACGCCGCCGATTCCGGGCTCTCGGGCCCCTCGGCGTAGCAGGCCGACACCCGGCTCACCGGATCCGTCATCGACCCGTGAGCGACGGCCGGTGTGGCGGTCAGCGCGGTCAGCGCGACCGGTGCGGCGGCGAGCACGGTGACGGCGGTGGCCTTGCGTCGAGCGGTCATGGTGGGAGATCTCCTTCAACGGTGGCGTGGGGGAGTGGACCGGGGCCGTTCGGCAAGCGCCGACGAGCAGCAAGCTAGTCCCCGGAATCGACGAAAACGGCTGATGGGAGCGGGTGGAGAGGATCCTTATGCTCCCTTTAAGGGGGAGGTAAGAGAGGGCTCAGGAACGCTGCGGAGAGTGCACGGGTGACCACGCGGTTTGGTGCATCGTCGTCCGTGGTCGTCCAGGAGAAGCCGCCCCGTGTCGCCTCGGTTGGCTCCCACTTTGGCTCCCAGGTGTCCCCCGACCGACTCCCGCTCTCTCGTATCGGCTTCCGCCCTGGTCAGACGCTGGTTCTTGCCGGCTTGGCTTTGCTGGTCAGTAGCGAGTGCGTCTGGTGCCCAGGCACGAGAGCACCCTGCTGGCATGGAAGGCGATGTCGCCGAGCAGCAGCACCTGGTTGCTTGACTCGGGACTGCTGTCGTGCGCTGCTCTGGCGGGGGTGGCCGCCGAGCCTGGCAGCGTGCCGCGTACGGTCAGCGCATGCACGATCAGCGAGACCAGCGTCAGGGCGACGGCAAGCCGGAGCACAGGCAGGCCGCCCTGCTTGCTGACATCACCGACGGGGCTCAAGAGGCCGAAGCGGTGGTGTTCGTGTGCACGACATGTGGCGTGCCCCTGACGGGGCCACTCACACGGCTGCCCGCAGTTCCCCAGGCTCCGTACTACGCATGGTGGGACGCCGATGAGCCGGGTCCGTCACCGGCGACCGTGCCGTCAGGCTGCTATGCGATCGAGACGGAGCCGTACGGTGCGCCCTTGGTCGTCACCGAGGCGTCCGGGCCTGCGATGCCACGCCGCGGGACGATAAGCAACGTACACGGGCAGCCGTTGGTGTCGCGGGGCCCGCGAGGCAACATCGTCATCAACCCGGGCGACGCCCGCGGCCTGGAGCTCCAGCACGCGTCCGCCGCTTGCTGCGGAGCGACCCCGGACGGCGGATTGAACCAGTTGTGCGCCTGCGGAACCCTCGTCGCGACCCTCTGCTCCGACTGCTGCCTGCCGTACGAGCTCCATCTCTCAGCCGGCCATGTCCGCGCTGTTCGTCCCTGAGCCAGCGGTCATGCTCCCCGAGGGCAACGGCACCCAGATCACGGGTTTTCGCCTGTCCCTCTTCAAAAGCATGGGAAGCACCCGCGGTAACGCCGAGTCGAGCTTCATCCGAAGCGTCGACGATGCCGTGCACCGGTTCTACACCACCGTGGTAGTTCACCTCGACCATCCGGCGCCCCGACGGGCGCCCTCGGGGGAACGTGCGGTGACGGAATGAGACTTGACCTGCGAGGCAACCAGTCCAGGTCGACTTACTCAGCCGGAGTGCTTCCGCTTGCACAGCCCCAGACCCAGGACGCCGACCAGGGTGCGAGCGCCGAGGGTGGATCCCGGTGCGTGGTTCAGCGCCCGTGACCGACCATGGTTCCCTTCCTGGCCAAAGGCTCCCAGCCGCAATCCGCTGGGGGTCTTTGCGCTGGAGGACGCGGATGGTTTCGAAGCGCCGGCATCTGATGTGCAAGTTCGCCCCGGGGGCCGTGGCAGCGGGCTTCAGCTGGTAGCGCGGGCTCTGTCAGGCTGCCCGGAGCTGCTGCCGTCTGGGGGCGTTGATGTCAGCTGTGGATGCCACTCCGCCGTACCACCGCGACACTCGGTGGGGCAGTTGGTCAGATGTTGAACTCCTGCGGGGACAGGCCGAGCACCGAGCATGCCTCGCGCAGGACCTGCTCCTCGGCCGGCGCGACGAAACCGTCCGCACCGGCGACGACGAAACCGGTCTGCACGACCGCCCTGGCCTCCGTCGGCTTCTTCGCCGCCTTGGCGATCTCCTGCATGGCCTCAGCCTTGCCCTGCTGGAAGTTGAACGCCAGCTGGTCGACATGCTTGTTGAACCGCTGCCGCAACTGGTCGGACGGGAAGTTCTGCAGGACGTCGTTGTTCAGGATCAGTGATTCCACATGCTGTCGCTCTGCCGGGTCGACCTGACCGTCGGCAGCCGCGACCAGAGCACACATCGCCATGCTGGCGTCCCGGTAGGCGCCGCTCTTCAGCTCCGCCTTGAGGGACGTGAGCTGGGACTTGAGCGTGCTCACCAGCTGAGCCCGCGATCCGCCGGTGGCCCCCGTACCCGGTCGCCCACGTCCGCCAGAGCCCTGCGTCCCCTGCGACTGCTGCTGCAGACTCTTGGCCTGGTCCTTGATCCGATCCCACATCGCCACGCGTGCCACCTCGGCTTCTGCCCATATCGTTCCGGTCGTCCCCGCGCATTCACGCGTCCTCCTCCCAACGCCCCCCGGCACCCCGAAGTTCCTCAGCCGGTCGGCCGCCGCCCAGGGCGCGAACGGCAGCCGTCAGACTGGAAGTGATCGCACAGGTCGTCGGTCACAGCGGGACTCACGCCACCGAAACCGTCTACCGCAAGCAGATCCGTCCAGTCATCACTGAGGGTGCCGAGGCCGTGGACGCCGTCTCTGGTGGGTCGGACGCGGCCGACAGTTACTGATTTCGGCGCTTCGAGGTGGTTGGCTGGTTTGTACGGCCGACTGATGGTTATTCGCGCAGGATGTCGTTGGTATGCGCTATGCGGATGACGGATGGAACCGCCTTCGTCCGCCGGGCTCCCTCGGAGTTGGTGCGGATGTCCGATCGAGCCGAGAGCAGAGCCTCGTGCGGCTGCCGCACGAGGCTCTGGCGAGCATGGCCGCCGTACGAGGTGCTGCGGCATGGTGAGAAGGTCCGCAGACCCGACGTCAGACCTTCCGGATCCGGTCGGCGATCTCCGGCCTCGCCGCGAACCCGGCCGCCTTGTACGTGGCGACGGCGCCGACGTTGGAGCTCGGCGTGCACACACGCACGCTTGACGAGCCCATCTGCCGCAGTGCGGCCGCCCCGGCGACAGTGATTGCCCGGCCGTAGCCGCGGCCGCGGTGGTCCGTGTGGACGCCCAGTGGCTCGACCAGTCCTGGTTTCCCGGGGCCGGCCGACCAGACCGTCACCACCGCCGCGGGGTTGCCCTGGTCGTCGTAAGCACCCAGGCAGCGGGCGTCGGCGTAGAACGGTGCCGCGGACATCTTGTGCCGGTACTCGCGCGTGGGCTTCGTGGTGTTGAACGCGGACCGCAGGACGTCTGCGAAGTCCTGTGCCTGCTCCAGGCCGATCTCCTTGATCCGCACGCCGGGGTCCTCCACCGCTTCGGCGAGGTCGCGGAAGAGCGGCGTCCACGGCTCGTCGACGCCCCAGCCCTCCTTGGTCAGCAGGTCGTGGAGCAGCAGGCCCTGCGGCGCCTCGATGGACACCCCTCCTTCCGGCAGCACGCCGCGCTCGGGCAGCGAGAAGTCCTCGACGAGTCGCCGCGCCAAGTCCTCGTCATGGAAGGCGTCGGAAGCGACCGTCATCCGCACGAGCGTCGGCGAATCCAGCATCCCGACGGCGACGATCCGTCCGTGCCGGCTCCAGGTCCGTACCGCCGCGGCCGTCTCGGCCGTTCCGAACCGGTAGTTCCAGCCGATGTCCCCGGGATGCAGCTGCATCGGCGTTTCGTCGTGTTGCCACTCCCGCATCGCCGCGATGGCCTCGCGCACTCCGTCGGCCGTCGGCGTCCTCAGCACAATCGTCATAGCCGGGATCAGACACCCCGTCTCGGTGGCGTGCAACCGATTAACCGACCAGGCGCTTCAAGGTGATGGTGGCGGGAGGTCGATGGCGAGTCCGGTCCCGGCGAGGAAGCCGTCGAGGGCGTCGGGGCGGTACTGGAGGCGCTTGCCCAGCCGACCACCTCAAAGCGCCGAAGTCAGTAGCGTCAACTGGGAGCCAACGACGTTTGCTGCGGATGGTGCGTGTCCGATCACAGCCGCGCCGGGCGGCGGACCGGGGTGCCGAGAATCGGCGAGAAGTGAGGTTTTGAAGGCAACAACGCCTGAAGGAAAGGCGGTTGTGCCTACTGGGACTCTTGTTCGTCGAGTATCTGTTCCGGATAATCGCTAGGCGCTCTGCGAACTCATCCCCCACTGGGTTCGGACGCCTTATGCCGTGCTGCCGTCATTCAGCCGCACTGTCACGGTGGCGACTTCCGTTTCCCGGACGTGGGTCTGGGCTCGTGGCGCTCATCCCCCCACGAGAGGAAGTCTCTTGACCACCTTCCTGAAGCACCTCAGGACGACCACCGCGATCGGTGCCGTCGCCCTCGCCGCCCTCAGCCTCCAGTCCGGCACCGCCGCCGCAGCCCCCGAGCCGACCCCACGCGGCGACCTGGGCCCGACGGTCGTCGGCGGAACCCCCGCCGAGCAGGGCGAGTTCCCGTTCATGGTCCGGCTGTCCATGGGGTGCGGCGGTGCGCTGTATGCCAAGGACATCGTGCTCACCGCCGCCCACTGCGTCGACGGCAGCGGCCCCAACACGGACATCACCGCGACCGCCGGTGTCGTGGACCTGGAAGACCCCGGAGCGGTCAGCGCGAAGTCCACCCAGGTCCTCCAAGCCCCCGGATACAACGGCAAGGGCAAAGACTGGGCGCTCATCAAACTGGACAAGCCCATCGACCTGCCGACGCTGCCGATCGCCGAGGACGACAAGCTCACCAACGGCGAGTTCGACATAGCCGGCTGGGGCGCGGACAAGGAAGGCGGCTCCCAGCAGCGGTATCTGCTCAAGGCCAAGGTGCCGTTCATAGACGACGCCGCCTGCCAGTCGGCGTACGGTGACCAGCTCACCCCCGGCGAGGAGATCTGCGCCGGGCTCCTGGACGCCGGCGGCGTCGACACCTGCCAGGGGGACTCCGGCGGCCCCATGTTCCGCAAGGACGAGGCAGGTGCCTGGATACAGGTCGGCATCGTCAGCTGGGGCGAGGGGTGTGCCCGCCCGGGCAAGCCCGGCGTCTACACCGAGGTGAGCACCTTCGCCGCGGACATCAAGAAGGCCGCAGGGGAACTGGGCGGCTGAGCCCGTCGCGCCCGGTCGGGGCACGATGAGCCATGCGGGGGCGCGGGGCGGGGGGGGGACACCCCCCCCCCCACCCAGCAGGCGCGGGCCCCCCCCCCCCCCCGCCCCGGACCCCGGCGACGCGCGCGCCCACCCGCCCGGGGCG
>NZ_JBHXFA010000142.1:0-12987 GCF_042724175.1 Streptomyces sp. NPDC127084 | reverse complement strand
CGATGCGCCATCCGGGGCCTGGGGCGGTAGGGTCCACCCGCCCCCGGCACCGGATGAGCCGGTCCCCACCGCCGCCGGACGTCCGTCAACGGCGGAGCCACGACCACCGGAGCCGGTGCACCACGTCGATGTCAGTGCCGGCTGCCACCATCGGGCGCATGACGACGATCGACTGGGACGCCGAGGCCGCCACATTCGACGAAGAGCCCGATCACGGGCTGCGCGATCCCGCCGTTCGCACCGCCTGGGCGGCGCGTATGGCGGCGTGGCTGCCCGATGAGCCATCCGATGTGCTCGACCTCGGCTGCGGTACGGGCAGCCTGGCGCTACTCGCCGCCGAGCAGGGGCACCGGGTGACCGCTGTGGACCTGTCGCCCCGGATGGCCGACGCCGCCCGTGCCAAGCTCGCGGGCACCGGCGCCGAGGTGCTGACCGGCACCGCCGAGCGGCCACCGGTGGGAGAGCGGCGCTTCGACGTGGTGCTGGTCAGGCATGTGCTGTGGGCGCTGCCCGATCCCGAGGCCGCACTGGGCGACTGGGCCGCCCTGCTGCGGCCGGGCGGCCGGTTGGTACTCGTCGAAGGGGTGTGGAACGGCGTCGGACTGCCCGCGCGGCGGCTGACGACCGCCCTCGCACCCCACACCGTCCAGGTCGGGCTTGAGTGGCTGTCGGCGGAACCGGCGCTGTGGGGCGGGCCCGTGGACGACGAGCGGTACGCGGTGGTGGCACGGGTGGCACAGCCCCAGCGGCACCGGGAAGTGGTCGACGTCCACCTCATCCTCCGCAGGGGCGACGAGGTGCTGCTCGCCCGAAGAGCCGGGACCGGATACGCCGACGGGTTGTGGCACGCGCCCTCCGGACATGTCGAGGACGGGGAGGACGTGTGCGAGGCCATGGTGCGGGAGGCAGCCGAGGAGATCGGTGTGCGGCTCGGACGGGAGGATCTGCGGGTCGCCCTGGTGATGCAGCACCGGGGGCCCGGTGGCCCGCCCCGTACCGGCTGGTTCTTCGAAGCCGAATACGGCGAGGTCGTGCACGGCAAGGGCAGTGAGCCGTACAACCGCGAACCGCACAAGTGCTCCGGCCTGGACTGGTATCCGCTGGACTCGCTGCCGTACGACATCGTCGCCTATTGCCGGGCCGGGCTCATGGCCTACCGCGCCGGTGAGCGTTTCGTCATCCACTGGCACGAGGACGGCGACCCGATCGGATACGCTCCGGACACACCCGACCGAGCGCTGCCGCTTCCCGTCACTCGAACAGCGACATGAACCGCCCTTCCAGGGCGAGGCGTTCCAGAGCGTCCAGAGCCCGGGTGGCCTCCCGGGCCGCCGGAGGGTCGGTGCGGTCGAGGCCGCTCGCGGCGAACTCGTCCTCGTCCAGGCGGATGATCTGCCGGCTGTCCGCCGAGACCCAGAGGTCCAGATCCAGGTCCTCCGAGATCACCTCGGTGGCCGCCGCCTGCTCCGCCAGGACCACGGGCCTGGTGATATCGCAGTACCAGCCCTTCAACCGCCCACCGCCGGCCCGTACCTCCTTCACCGCGTACCAGCGGTCACGCCAGTAGTGCTCCGTGAACACATCGCCTGGCTCGAAGCGGACAAAGCCGAAGTCCCGTGCGTCCTCCCCGGCCCAGGGCGCACGGACGGTGATCCGGGAGCCGTCGTCCGAGACCAGCCGGGCCGGATAGCGGATCTTGGTACGCCCCGCTTTGACGAGCACGACCTCCACCTCATCGGCACCCACCGGATCAGCCGAGGCTGCGGACATACCGCACCTCCGTGGCGCAGACCTGGTAGCCGAACCAGGTGTTGATCGCCAGCATCGGGACGTTGCCCGCGTCGTTGCCGGTGAACGCCTCGGTGAGACCGGCGTCCCGGGCACGGTGCAGCGAGTCGTTCTTGGCGAGCTTGGCCAGGCCCCGGCCACGGTAGGCGCGGGCGGTGCCTGTCATCGCCGTGGAGTAGCGGGTCGAGCCGTCGGTGTACGCCGCGGTGAACGCGACCGGACGGCCGTCGGCCACCGCCACGGACGTCAGCTCGCGGTCGAGCAGCGGATGGCCCCAGGTCGTCGCCAGCCAGCGGCCGTAGTCGGAAAACTCCACGTCCACGTCACCCGGCTCGTCCGCAGTGGTCTCGGCGTCCAGCTCGAACAGCGGCCGGGGGTCGTCCTCGAAGGCCGCGGCGGGAACGATCTCCACACCGTTGGGCGGCTGCTGAAGCGGCGGCAGCGTACCGCCCGCGAGATCGAGCCGGAGGAAGTGCGCCGAGCGGCTGGGGCGGTAGCCGCGCCGCTCCGCGAATGCGCGGTTGGCGGGCTCGTCGAACACCCAGGTGTACACCGTCGTGACGCCCCCGTCCGCCAGATGCCGCTCGGCGGCAGCCGCGATCAGTGTTCCCGCGCCACGGCCCTGGCGCTCCGGGTGCACATAGACGTTCGCCTGCCCCACGCCGGGCTCGACGCTCTCGTGATCGGTGTGCACCTGTGCCGTGCCGATGATCTCGCCGTCCTCCTCCGCCACCAGCGGCCGCCAGCGGGAGTCGGGATGAGCCTGGGTGGCGACGAAGGCCACGGACTCGGCGGTGGCCAGCATGAACGGCACCGCCGCTCGCCGGACCCGCGCGAAGCTCTCGGTGTCCCCGGGGTCGTCCAGGCGGAGATCACGCACAATGACTGTCATGGCCGCCACGCTAGGCAGCGGGCCGCGGCAGGCGCCTCCCATTTTCCGCCACCCGGGCGAGAGGATGGGGGACAATCACCCGGTGACCTTGCACCTCGTCATCGAAGCCGGCTCCGCCGCGCCCTATGAACAACTCCGCGCCCAGATCTCCGAGCAGGCCCGCTCGGGCGCGCTGCCCGTGGGCTACAAGCTCCCCACGGTCCGTGGACTCGCCGAGGAGCTGGGTCTCGCCCCCAACACCGTCGCCAAGGCCTATCGGGCGCTGGAAGGCGACGGCGTGATCGAGACCCGTGGCCGCCACGGCACCTTCATCGCCGCCGCGGGCGCCGCGGCGGAACGCCACGCGGCGGTAGCCGCGCAGGCCTACGCGGACGAGGTCCGCCGCCTCGGGTTGACCCGGTCCGACGCTGCGTCAGCGGTGGAGGAAGCGCTGCGGGCGGCGTACGGGGACTGACGCGCACGACGAGGGCCCGGTGCCTGGAATCCTCCATTGACACCAGGCACGGTCGAGCAGTGGCCGGGAGCCCTGTCGAGCACGCGCTCAACCGGACGGCGTGGCCGAGGACCACACCCCGAACCACTGCTCGGCTCCGTGTTCTTCGAACCGCTCCACCTCGGTGAACCCCAGCTTCGCCGCGAGGCGCATGGAGCGGTCGTTGGCAGTCTGGGTGCAGAGCACCACCGGCTCACCGGGCCGCGCTTCGGCGAACCAGTCGAGTGCAGCCGCGCACGCCTCGGTGGCGTATCCGAGCCCCCACGCCTGCGGCAGGAACGTGTAGCCGAGCTCGGCCTCCCCGGCATCCGGACGGACGTGCCCCGGACGATCCGCGTCGCGCCGCTCGAGCGTGACCACGCCGATCATCGCTCCGTCGAGGTCGATCACGAAGACGCCGGGGCGCCGCCCGGGCACCTCGGGCACCACGCGCTCGAGCTCGTCCCGTGGCCGGGAGCCGCCGAGGTAGGTGCGCACCTCCGGAGAGGCGGACAGGTCGATGAACGCCGCACGGTCCCGGGCCTCGGACTCGCGGAGCACGAGCCGCTCGGTCCGTATCGGGGCAGGCGGCCAGGCGATGAGTCCGACCTCGGTCATGGCGGGCAACCTATCCCACGTTCGGCGGACGGGATCCTCAGAACAACTGTCGGCGGTAGCTCGGAGAAGTCGGGTATGAGCCCGGCGAGCTACCGAACCAGGCCACCCGGTGGTCTGTCACGCTGCGTCGGACGTCCGCATACGGCAACGGAGCCGAAGGCCGCCCACAGCAGGCGCGCCCCGCCGCGTGCCCTGCGGACGACGGCGTAGCCCTTGGTCAGGGTCCGGTCCCGGGCGAAACCGCGGATGAGGGCACGTCCCTCGACCAGCCGCTCGAACTCCCTGATACCGGTGGTCCTCCGCACCGTCAGCCGCTCCAGCGCACCCGGTCCCTGCCTGCGGCGGGCCAGGGCGTTGCCCACCGCGAGCGACTGGGTGAAGCCCGCCGAGCGCACGGCCCGGCGGACCCGGCTGCTGGAGTAGCCGTACGGGTATGCGAACGAGTGCGGGGCTGTGCCCAGTTCGCCGGCGATGATCTGCCGGCAGCGCAGTGCCTCGTACCGCAGGCGGGCGTTGTCGAGTTGGTCGAGTTGGGGGTGGGTGTGGGAGTGCCCGCCGATCTCGGTTCCGGCGGCGATGAGTTCCCGCACCTGTGCCCAGTCGAGCATGGTGTCCGGGGCGCCGCCCGTCTCGTGCTCGCCCCGCAGCCAGCCGGTCGAGACGAACAGCGTCGAGGCGAAGCCGTACCGGGCCAGTACGGGGAGGGCGTGCCGGTGCACGCCCTCGTAGCCGTCGTCGAAGGTGATCAGCACCGGCCGTGGCGGCAGCCGCTCGCCATGCCGCCATGCCCGGGCGAGCCGGGACGTGGTGAGTGGGGTGAAGCCCCGGTCGGCGAGCAGCGCCATCTGTTCGGCGAACGCGTCCGGCGGCACCGAGAGGTCGAAGGCGGCCGGTGCGGGCCGGTGCGCCACGGAGTGGTACATCAGGATCGGCACGGCCTCGTTCATCGTTTCTCGCCTTCCTGTGGGGCGGGTGCGTACGCGGACACCGGGCCGTGCGAGAACGCCACCGCCGAGCGGGTGCGCAGGCCCGCGAGCAGGTATCCGGCCGCGGCCGCGGCCACACCGGCCACGATCGCTCCCGCTCGCCCCGCCCCGCCGCGTCTGCCCAGCAGGGCGTCGCGCAGTCCGCGCGCGACGCCCGCCGGAAGGACCCGCGTGGTGTATCTGCGTTCGGACTCCAGGCCTTTGCCGCTGCCCACGCTCCGGGCGACCAGGGCCTTGGACAGTCCTTCGGCGTAGGTCCGGGTGCGAAAGTAGCGGAAGCGCTCACGTGTCTCGGGGACCTTGTGGTGGATGACGGCGCGGTCGTCGATCAGCAGGACCGCATGGGGCACGGCCCGGCTGAGCCGGATGCACAACTCCGTCTCCTCGCAGCCCAGAGGGCGTCTGCCGCCGTCCCGCCCGATCCCGGTGGCGAAGCCGCCCGACGCGTCGAAGGCCGTGCGGCGGAACGACGCGTTGCCGCCGAGGACGTTGCGTACCCGTATCCTGCCGGGTGGCAGGCCCCGGTAGGTGCAACCCACCACCCAGTCGAACTCCTCGGGGAACCAGTCCGGGCGCCGCCCCGACGCCCACGCGGGAAGGGTCCGTCCGCCCACCGCCATGACCCGGGGATCGCCGTACGCCCCGGCGAAGTGGTGCAGCCAGTCGCGGTCGGCCACCGCGTCGTCGTCGAGGAAGGCGACGAACTCGCCGTGTGACGCGGCGATTCCGGTGTTGCGTCCGGCGGACAGGCCGCGGGGGCCCGCGTTGGCGAGCACCCGCACCTCCTCGCGGTCGTCCCTGAACTCCTTGGCCAGCCGCTCCAGCAGCGCCGGGTTGTGGTCCACCACCACCAGTGTCTCCAGGGCGGTGAGCGACTGCCCGCGTACCGAGGCGACCGAGGCCAGGATGTCCTCCCAGCGGTCCTCGGTGTAGACGCAGATCACCACCGAGAACGTCCGCTCACTCCGGCTCAAGAGAGCTCTCCCCGGGGGGCCTTGAGGGCGAGCGGCGGGGTACGGCGACCGGTGCCGCGCGCCGCGCTCTTCTCCCGCAGGATCACCCTGAGGACGCGCAGCCCGTCGCGTACCGCGCTGAGGTTGCTGACGCCGTGGATGCGCACGTACTCGTGGCTGGGTACCTCCTGGACCCGCAGTCCCGCTTTGACCACCCGGATGTTCATCAGGGTCTCGATCTCGAATCCGGTGCAGTCCAGGGTGATCCGGTCGAGGCAGTGCCGCCAGAAGGCGTTGTAGCCGTAGCACAGATCGGTGTAGCGGGCACCGAATTTGGCGTTGACCACGGCGCACAGGACACGGTTGCCGAGCCTGCGGATGGGGGTCATGTCGTCGGTGCCCCCGCCGTTGGCGAAGCGGGAGCCTTTGGCGAAGTCGGCTCCGCCCACGAGGGCGGAGACATAGCTGACGATCTCCTGGCCATGGGCCGAGCCGTCGGCGTCGACCATCACGATGATGTCGCCGGTGCAGGCCGCGAACCCGCTGATGAGTGCGTCCCCCTTGCCCTTGCCGGCCTGCTCGACGACCTTGACCGCGGGCCACAGCCGTCTGGCCACGTCCACCGTGCCGTCCGTGGAATTGCCGTCGACCAGGACGACTTCATGGATCCAGTCGGGAAGGGTTTCGAAGACGTGCGGAAGGTTCTGCGCCTCGTTCATGGCGGGGATCACGACGCTGACCGGCGGAGTGATCGCGAGGTGGGAGGAGATGGGACGGTAGTCGGCGGACTTGCGGCTCATGGTGGCTGTGGCCCCGGCCGCGGCGGGAGCCGCGGCGCCGGTCTCATGGACCGCCGGGCGCAGGATCGAACTCATGACTCGGTTTCCCTCTCGTCCGGTGGACCGCCCGCCCCCGGGCGGTCCGGCTTGAGTGTCCGGTTCGAAAGGGGGGTTCTCACTCCGGCCGTGACGGCATGGGACTCCGTGCACGCCGGGTGAGCTGGCACTGCTTTCCGCGCGGCCCGTGAGACGGCGCGTGCGTGAGCACACGGCCGATCACGGCACCCCCCTACCGCGCCCCGCTGCGGACCGTCGCGACGATGACGAGCCCCTCCCCAGGAGTCGCTTTGCATGATGGTCCGTTGCGGGTGGATGTACGACGGTATTGATGAATAGGACTGTATGACAAGACCTGGAACGAGGTCTCACCTTTTTGCTTCTTTTTCCTTCCCGAGTTGAAATGCGCAAGCTGCTTCCGTATTTCGGTAAAAGGGGGATGTGGGGTAATTGATGCGATCGATGGGGTGCTTGTGATGGCGAGTTTCATTCGATCGTCTGAGCGCACTGATGGATCGTCAGGGAGGTTGTGCCGAACCTGGATTGTTCTTGACGTGGACACTTCCAGTGAAGTAAGCGCAGTGCTACGACAGTTGGGACAGAACTCCTGGTAAAGGGAGGTTCCATGAAACTGTCCCGAATCGCGACATTCTCCTCCTCACTCCTCCTCGGTGCTGTTCTGGCCCTCACCGGCGCGGGCCAGGCGCAGGCGGCCCAGAACGCGGCAGCACTGGATTACGTGGCTCTCGGGGACTCGTACTCCTCCGGCGTCGGAGCCGGTGCGTACACCAGCTCGAGCGGCAACTGCCTGCGCACCAACCGGGCCTACCCCGCACTCTGGGCGGCGGCCAACTCGCCCTCGTCGTTCGCCTTCACGGCCTGCTCAGGCGCTCGTACGAGTGATGTGATCGCCAGTCAGCTCGGCCCAGTGACCTCCGCGACCGACCTCGTGTCCATCACCATCGGCGGCAATGACGCGGGCTTCGCCAACGTCATGACCACCTGTGTGCTCCAGTCCGAGAGCACCTGCGTCGCGCGCGTCGCAGAAGCCAAGCGCTATGTCGACAGCACCCTGCCCGGGCGGCTCGACTCGGTGTACTCGGCGATCAGATCCAGGGCGTCGGCGGCGCATGTCGTCGTGCTCGGCTACCCCCGCTTCTACAAACTGGGCGGGAGCTGCCTCACCGGCCTCACCGAGGGTGAACGCACCGCGATCAACAGCGGTGCGGATTACCTCAACGCGGCCATCGCCAAACGCGCCGCGGACCACGGCTTCACCTTCGCCGATGTCGTACCGGGCTTCACCGGGCACGAGATCTGTTCCAGTGCCGCCTGGCTCCACAGCGTCAACTGGCTGAACATCACGGAGTCGTACCACCCGACCGCGTCCGGACAGTCGGGCGGCTATCTACCCGCTCTCAGGTCGGCGGCGTGACAGGCTCATCCGGATAGCCCGACGGACTCGGAACGGTCCGCTGGGGGGACTCTTCGGAACGGCCCGCGCCGCCCGTCTCGCCGGTGCCGGTGCCGGTGCCGGTGTCGGTGCGGGTGCCGGTGGCATCGCCGGTGTCGCCGGAAGGGGACGGGGACTCCTCACGTTCGCAGGTCACCCAGAACGCCAGCCAGTTCGACCATGCCTCGACCGGACTCCGGACCTCCACCCGGATCCGGTCGTGGTGCGTAGTGTCCTCGGCGTAGGTCAGCTCGATGTGGTGGACATCCTGCGACTTCCCCCCACCGGCCGGGAACGAGAGCGTCCGCCAGCCGTCGGCCGAGGTCCCTCCGCTCTCGGTCACCCAGCGATACGAGACGGTCGCCGGGGTTCGGCCCACAGTGACCGTCGCGCTGAACGCGGGAGCCTCCGCCTCGGATGGCGGGCAGGTGCCGTGATACCTGTCCCGCACCGATCGGGCGTACACCCGCACGGTCTGCGTCGCCGGGTACGTGTGCGAACCGCCGCCGCCACCCGTGCCGTTCGTGGTCTCCGGCGCGCTGGACGAGTGCGTGGGCGTGCCGCTGCCGCTCTGGTCCGGCCCGGAGCTCGTGCCGGCGCTCGTCCCCGCGGCCCCGGAGCCGCCGTCGCCCGTCCCCCCGCCGCTCACCGAACCGCCGCCACCGGTACGACTCTTTCCACCGGCGCCGCGCGGGTCGCTGTCGTTCAACAGTGCGTAGGCCAGGCCGCCGATCGACAGCAGCAGCACCACGATCCCGGCGACCAGCGCGATCACCGCACGCCGCGGCCTGCCGGACGAAAGCGCGGTGGTGCCGGTGGGCGGGGTCGGGGGCCCGAAGCCGCCCGCGGGCGGCACCGGTCCCGCGGGTGCCGCCGCTCCGGCGGTCGTCGCGTTGAAGGACGGGCTCGGTGTGGCAGAAGTGACCGTGGTGGCGTACCCGCCAGGCTGTGCCGGGGGAGTGGAGCCGGTACGCGGCGCACCGCCCGCTCCCACGACCCTCAGTTCCCGCTCCGCGTCGGCGGCGGACATCCGCTGAGCCGGATCCTTGCGCAGCAGCCCTTCGATGACCCCGGCGAGCGCGCCGGCCCTGCGCGGCGGCGTAGGCTCCTCGTCGACCACCGCGCGCATGGTGCTCAGTGCTGTGTCCTGGCGGAACGGCGAGCGGCCCTCCACCGCCGCGTACAGCAGTACACCGAGCGACCAGAGATCGGACTCCGGACCCGGGGTGCGCCCCAGCGCGCGCTCCGGCGCGAGGTACTCGGGCGAGCCCACCAACTCGCCGGTCATCGTCAGATTGGTGGCGCCCTCGACCGTGGCGATGCCGAAGTCGCTGAGCACCACGCGCCCGTCGTTCGCGATCAGCACGTTGCCCGGCTTCACATCGCGGTGCAGCACACCTGCCTCATGAGCGGCGCGCAGCGCGGCGAGTACCTCGGCGCCGATGTGTGCGGCCCGCCGCGGGGCCATCGGGCCCTCGGCGTCGAGTACGTCGGAGAGCGAGAGCCCCCGGATCAGCTCCATCACGATCCACGGCCGCGTGTCATGCGTGGCCACGTCGTAGACCGTGACCACGTTGCGCTGGGAGATACGGGCCGCGGCCCAGCCCTCGCGCTCCAGCCGGGCGTACAACCGTCTGACATCCGCGGTGCCGAGCGCGGCGGGCGCCCGGACCTCCTTGACGGCCACCTCCCGGCCCAGGAGCTCGTCGCGAGCCCGCCAGACGACGCCCATGCCGCCTTCGCCGAGCCGGCTGAGCAGGCGATAGCGGCCCGCGACCAGGACCGCCTCGTTCTCGTCGTTCTGGTCGAGGTGTTCGTTCCGGCCGCCGCCCGGCACTTCGCTCATGACGAGCCCCCCATTCGCAGCAGAACGGCCACTACGGTGGAAACCTCTCCAAGTTAGCTCAACTGATGGCTCCGGCGGCCCCCCTGAACACCAATCCGCATCCGAGGACGAACACGGCCAGCGCGGTGCTGAGAGGTGCCGTGCGCTGGACGAAGCCGATGAACCGCCCGCTCGTCCGATTCGTGGCGCGCCGCCGGTCGAGCCATGCCGCCGCGCGATGCCCGAGCCGTACGAGGGCGAAGCCGGCGGCGGTGAGGGTGAGCGCGAGGCCCGCCCCGTACGCCACGACGAGCAGCAGCCCGAACCAGGCGTGACCCAGGGCGGTGGCGCCTACCAGGACCACGACGGCGGATGGGCTGGGGACGAGACCTCCGGCGAGGCCGAGCAGCACGGTCCGGCGCAGCGGCTGGGCGGTAGCCGGCTCAGGGGCGTGCTCAGGGGCGTGCTCATGGGCGCCGTGGGCGTCGCCGCCGTGCGGATGGGTGTGATCGTGGCTGTGGCTGTGGCTGTGGCTGTGGTGGTCGTGGGCATGGCCAGGCTCGTGGCCGTGGCTGCCGCCGTGCTCGTGCACCGCGTTCTCGTGGACCCGGCCGTGGTCGTGGCTGTGGCTGTACGCACGTCCGCCCACCCAGTGGACATGCGTATGCCCCTGTCCGCCGGTGCGCTGCCGCCAGGCCCGGTGTACGAGCAGCGCGCCCGCCACCGTCACCAGGCAACCGCTCGCCACTCCCAGCCAGCCCACCACGGACGGGCTGACGGCGGCGCCCGTGGCCACGAGCGCGCCGAGGACGAAGACACCGAGGGTGTGGGTCACCGTCACCGACGCCCCGAGCGTGATGACGTCCCGCAGCGAGCTGCGGCCGCGCGCGGGGGGGGGGGCGGGCCCCCGGGGCGTCGCCGGTCGCGCGCGCACCCCGGGGCGGGCGCCCCGGCGCCCCCCGCGCACGACCACACGGCGGGTCTCGGACACGGACACCCGCCCCCGCCGGCACTAGACCGCCGCCCCCGCGGCGCGCCCGCCCGCGGCTGCGGCCGCGGCCATCAGGGTCTTCCCGTGTCCCGGCGCCAGCGCGTGCAGGGCCCCGAGTCCCACGGCGATGGCGAGCGCGAGCGCCGCGAACGGCAGTGTGAGCTCGCGGTCCTCGACCAACCCCGTCAACTGCCGCGTCCAGCGGTCCACACCGCGCGGCAGGATCGAGGGGGGCGCGGCGGCTTCCGCGCCGTACTCCGCCAGCGCGGGCCCGCCCGGCACCGCCGTGACCTGGGCGGTCGTAAGGTTCGGCGGCGAGTCCAGCAGCCCGTCCGGGTAGCCGGAGAGCCGGTTCGAGACGGAGTCCCGGGGTACGGACGAGGAGCTCAGGGTCCTGCGATCGCCCCGTGCCGTGATCTCGCGCCAGCCCGGGCTGTCCGCCCCCGCGGCCCGGAAGACCACGGCCGCCTCCCGCGCGGGCAGCGGTGCGGTCATCCCGCACTCCAGCCGCAGAGTGGGCAACCCGGCCTGGCCTGGGCGCACTTCGGCCCTCGCCCGGCCCGGCTCGAGCGGCACCGGGCGGCCGTCGACGCGCAGTTGCGCTGTGCGGGCGGCCTCCGCGCACCGCTCGCGCGCCCAAGCCGCGAGACCTGAGGCCGGGAGTTCCTTCGGCCGCACCCTGGCGGTGGGGATCTCCGCCAGGTCCTCGACATGGTCGACCGTCAGTTCATCCGCGCGGAAGACCAGTCCATCGAAGTGGTTGACCGTGAAGTTCCCGAGGGGGTGGGCCAAGGCAGGGGTGGCACCGCCCGTGAGAAGGGCGGCGAGCGCCAGGCCCAGGATGGCGACCCCCCTTGTCAGCCGCCGTCTCACGTTGGTGCCGGGCTTGCGCGCGAGAGGCGCGGGAGCCGGGGTAGTACCGCTGCCGACCGCGTACACGACCGTCATACAGCCCAAACCGGTACCGTCCATCAGTCCAGCGCGCCTTACCGCGTGCTTCATCGCCCCTCCATGGCATCCAGCGCGCGCCGGGCCTCGCGCGAATCAAGCGGTGAGAACCCGGGGTTCAGCTTCAGGGCGAGCGAGAGCGAGGCCCGTGCGGCGGCGGTGTCACCGACGGCCCGCTCGATCATTCCGCGATGGAACAGGAACGCGGCGTTGCGGTATCCGGTCGCCGTCGCACGCCGGGCGTGTGCGACTGCCTCCTCGGACTTGCCGGACCGGTGCAGTGCCCAGGCCAGCGCGTCCTCGGTGTGCACCGTGTGCCGCCGCTGCCATTCGGCCCGTGCCGCGCGCAGCGCCGCGGCACGGTCTCCGTGGTCGGCCGCGGCAAGCGCGGTGTCCAGATCCGGGTTCACCCCGCCCGCACGGGCCAGCCGGGTGTACGTGCCGACGACGGCGTACTGCTCCCGGGCCCGCTCGGGCTGCCCGATCGCCTCGTACAGCTCGCCGAGCGCGACCACCCGTCCCGGCAGCGGATACCGCCCGACCAGGGCTTCGAACTCCCTGATAGCGCCCCTCAGATCGCCCTTCCCGGCGAGCGCCCTCGCCCGGCACTCGCTCGCCTCCGGATCGCCCGGCTCGGCCTTCAGCGCGAGCCCGCAGCGCCGCAGCGCCTCCGCGTAGTCGCCCTGCGACCAGGCGAGCCGGCCCAGAGCGGTCGAGGTGTAGGCGACGTCGGCGCGGCGGGCGGCCGAGTCCAGGGCCAGTTCCAGCACGCGGCGCGCCTCATCGGTGTCTCCGCGCAGCTCCCGCACATAGGCGAACCGCGTGAACACCGGGATGCCGGGGCGGCGTGAGTCCGCCAGCTTCGCGGCGGCCAGCGCGTCCGGGTAGCGGCCCAGTTCGACCAGTGCGTCGATCCGTACGGCCAGTGCGCGCTCGCCGTACGCGTTGACCGCCAGCGCGCGGTCCGCCTCGCGCAGTGCCGTCGGGAAGTCATGCCGGGCGGCCGCGAGCGCCGCCCGCCCGGCGAGCGCGTCAGCGTTGTCATCGGGACGCAGTTCCAGGGACCGGGCGAGGGCCTGCTCCGCCTGCGGATACCGGGCCGCGTCGCCGCTGATCCTGGCTTCCTCGACATACGCGGCACCGAGCGCTGCCCAGGCGCCCGCGTCCTTGGGCTGCTTCTTGAGATGTGCCTGGAGGGCGCCCACACCCGCCTCGGCCACCGCGG
>NZ_JBHXFA010000141.1:1268-19088 GCF_042724175.1 Streptomyces sp. NPDC127084 | reverse complement strand
CCCCACACCCCCCCACCCCCCCCCCGGGGGCCTCCCCCCCCCCCCCCCGCGACACTCCAGGGATTTGGCGAGGATGAGGCTCAGAAGCCCGGAGGCTCCGTGTACGTCCCCCACTCGTCCCGCAGCGCGTCGCAGATCTCGCCGAGTGTGGCCTCGGCGCGCACCGCGTCGAGCATCGGCTCGATCATGTTGGAGCCGTCGCGGGCGGCGGTCAGCATGGCCTCCAGAGCCGCCTTCACACGGGCGTCGTCGCGCTTCGCCTTGCGGTCGGCGAGGATACGGACCTGCTCCCGCTCGACCTCGTGGCTGACCCGGAGGATCTCCAGGTCGCCGGTGACCGAGCCGTGGTGGACGTTCACGCCGACCACGCGCTTCTCGCCCTTCTCCAGCGCCTGCTGGTAGCGGAAGGCGGACTCGGCGATCTCGCCGGTGAACCAGCCGTCCTCGATACCGCGCAGGATGCCGGAGGTGATGGGCCCGATGGGGTGCTTGCCATCGGGGTGGGCCCGCAGTCCGCGCTCCTTGATCTGGTCGAAGATCTTCTCGGCGTCGGCCTCGATGCGGTCGGTGAGCTGCTCCACGTACCAGGAACCGCCCAGCGGGTCGGCCACGTTGGCGACGCCGGTCTCCTCCATCAGCACCTGCTGGGTGCGCAGGGCGATCTCGGCGGCCTGCTCGGACGGCAGGGCGAGGGTCTCGTCCAGGGCGTTGGTGTGCAGCGAGTTGGTGCCGCCGAGCACGGCCGCGAGCGCCTCGACGGCCGTACGCACCACGTTGTTGTACGGCTGCTGGGCGGTCAGCGAGACACCGGCGGTCTGGGTGTGGAAGCGCAGCCACTGGGCCTTGTCGGTCTTGGCGCCGTAGACCTCCTTCATCCACCGGGCCCAGATACGGCGGGCGGCGCGGAACTTGGCGATCTCCTCGAAGAAGTCGACATGCGCGTCGAAGAAGAAGGAGAGCCCGGGGGCGAAGACATCGACGTCCAGGCCCCGGCTGAGGCCGAGCTCGACGTATCCGAAACCGTCCGCGAGGGTGTACGCCAGCTCCTGCGCGGCCGTCGCGCCCGCCTCGCGGATGTGGTAGCCGGAGACGGAGAGCGGCTTGTAAGCGGGGATGCCGCGGGCGCAGTACTCCATCAGGTCGCCGATCAGGCGCAGATGGGGCTCGGGCTCGAAGAGCCACTCCTTCTGGGCGATGTACTCCTTGAAGATGTCGGTCTGGAGCGTGCCGTTGAGTACGCCGGGGTCGACACCCTGCCGCTCGGCGGCGACGAGGTACATGCAGAAGGCCGGGACGGCCGGGCCGCTGATGGTCATCGAGGTGGTGACGTCGCCGAGCGGGATGTCCTTGAAGAGGACCTCCATGTCGGCGGCGGAGTCGATGGCGACGCCGCAGTGGCCGACCTCGCCGAGCGAGCGGGAGTCGTCGGAGTCGCGGCCCATGAGGGTCGGCATGTCGAAGGCCACGCTGAGCCCGCCACCGCCGGCGGCCAGGATCATCTTGTACCGCTCGTTGGTCTGCTCGGCGTTGCCGAAGCCGGCGAACTGGCGGATGGTCCAGGTGCGGCCGCGGTAGCCGGTCGGGTACAGACCGCGGGTGAACGGGTACTCGCCCGGCCAGCCGATCCGGTCGAAGCCCTCGTAGGTGTCACCGGGCCTGGGCCCGTAGGCGGGCTCGACCGGATCACCGGAGAGCGTGGTGAAGTCGGCGTTCCGCTTCTTGGCGGATTCGTACCGGGCCTGCCAGCGACGGCGGCCCTCATCGATGGCGTCAGCGTCCATACCTTCGAATTTACTAGGACGTCCTAGTAAATGTCGATGGCAGACCGCCGTACGTGCGTACGGCGGCGGTGGAACCCTGCCGGTCGCCCGCTCGGCTACGCCTTGACGGGAGTGGGCGACGCGCCCGTGATCAGCGGCTCGACCTCACGGGCGACGTTGCGCTCCACGAAGAAGGCGGCACCCGGGATCGTGCCGGACAGCAGCACCCACAGCAGCTTGCCGAACGGCCACCTGGCCTTGGAGCCCAGGTCGAAGGCGAAGATCAGATAGATGATGTAGAGGATGCCGTGGACCTGGGAGACCGCGAAGGTGACGTCCTCGCCCATGTCGAAGCCGTACTTGAACACCATGCAGGTGCACAGCACCAGCAGCATGACGGCGGTGACATAGGCCATCACCCGGTAGCGGGTCAGCACGCTCTTTTTCATGGCGCCGAGGGTATCCGTCCGCTTTGGGCGATCTTCCGGCGGGTCGGGAGACCCGCGTCACGTCCCCTCGGGGCTCACGTCTCGTCGAAGTCGTGTGCGGCGACCCTCAGCGGGCGCAGCAGCGCGAAGATCTCGGCGCACTCCTCGGCGTCGTACGTACCGAGCCCGAAGTCCATCGACATCAGCTCCCGGGTGGCCGCCTCGACCACCTCGCGGCCCTTGGCGGTGATGGAGGCGAGGGTGCCCCGGCCGTCGTTGGGGTTGGGCCGCTTGTCGACCAGGCCGGACTTGACCAGGCGGTCGACGGTGTTGGTCACGGAGGTCGGGTGCACCATAAGCCGCTCGCCGATCTTGGACATCGGCAGCTCACCGGACTTGGAGAAGGTGAGCAGCACCAGCGCCTCGTAGCGGGCGAAGGTCAGCCCGTACGGCTTGACCACCGAGTCGACCTCGGCCAGCAGGATCTGATGCGCGCGCATGATCGAGGTGATCGCGGCCATCGAGGGCACGGGGCCCCAGCGCTGCTGCCAGAGTTCGTCTGCTCGGGCGATGGGGTCGAAGGGGAGGCTGAGCGGCTTGGGCACGGCACCGACCTTACCCACCTGGTCATATGCTGGTCAGCCCCGTCTCGGACTTCGGTACCCGATGTTCCGCAAACGGAGGGCGAGCACCAGTACGCAGCCGGCACCCACCGCTCCGAAGCCGGCGACCGCCCGGTGTACGGGCACGAACTCCGCCACCACACCCGCCGCGGCCATACCGAGGCCTTGCAGCGTCATCATCCCGGCCGTCAACAGGGTCATCGCCCGGCCGCGCAGCTCTTCGGGCACGGCGGCCACGTACCACTGGTCGAGGCCGAGGCTGTACGCGGAGCCCAGCCCGGCCAGCAGCAGTACGAGCACGGCGAGCAACAGCCCCGGGCGCACCGCGTACACCAGCAGCGGCAGTAGTGAGCACACGGCGAGCGGCAGCACGGAACGGGAGCGGGCCTGGGCGCTCAGGGCGGACCCCGCGAGCAGCTCGCCGGCGATATGCCCCACCGGCAGTGCGCACATCAGCAGTCCGAGCGCGGCACTTCCGGCGCCGATCCGGTCGACGTACGGGGCGGCCAGCGCCTCCGGGGCGACGGCGAACATCGGCGGCACCCAGAACATCAGGGTGAGCAGCCGCAGGCGGCGGTCCCGGAACACCAGGCGGGCGCCTTCGAGGGACTCGCGGAGCAGCGTCGTGCCGCCGGTCCCGCCCGTCCGCGCGGGCCTGCGGCTCGTCCCGAACCGCAGCAGGGCAGCCGAGCCGAGGAACGTCACGGCGGTGATCGCGATGGCGCCGCGTGCGGGCAGCAGGGTCAGCAGTACTCCCCCGAGCCCGAATCCGACGAGCTGAGCGCTCTGCGACACGATCCGCAGCAGCGAACGCCCGAGCACGAAGCGCTCGCCTTGCCCGAGTATGTCGGCCAGGGTCGCCGTGCGCGTCCCGCTGAACACGGGGGCCACGGCGGCGACGGCACAGCGCAGCGCGAGCAGTCCCGCGATGGGGGTCGCGGGCAGCACCATCAGTGCGACGCATCCCGCGCAAACCAGGTCGCAGAGCACCAGCACCCGCCGGGCGGGGTAGCGGTCGGCGACACCGGCGAGCAGTGTGCCGCCGATGAGATAGGGGAGGAGGCCGAGGGCGAAGGTGAGGGCACTCAGCAGCGGGGACCCGGTGAGCTCGTAGACGAGCACGGTAAGGGCGATCTCGCTGACCACGACCCCGAGGAGGGAGAGAGCGTGCGCGGCGAACACCGCCCGGAACTCGGCGACGGCGAAGACGCCGCGGTAGCCGGTGGCCGGGCCCGTCGGGGTAGTGGCGGACGCGAGCTGATCAGTCATGATCGCAGCCTGTCGCCGGACCGCCGACGGTCCTAGACTTTCGCCTGGAAACGAATCTTGACGGACACGGCAGGGGTCGGGATGCCCTTCACACTCCATTTCGGCGAGGCCGATCCCCTGCGCTGCCGGTTCGCGCTGTCACCGCTCTGGGAGACCCAGGAGGCGGTACGCACCCTCGCCCGCCCCGAACGCCACGGCTACCACCTGCCGTGGCTGCGCCGGCTGCGCGGAGCGCGGACCGCCGGGGACCTCGACTTCACACCGCTCCAGATACTGATGCCGCACCGGGGACACAACCCGGACTGCCTCTACCCGCCGCCCATCGGCCCCGCGGCCACCTTCGACGAGGAGATCGCCCGGGTCAGGGCCACCGACCCGGAGTCGGCACGGGACGATCTGGCGCAGGCCCTCGCGGACGCGGGTACGTCGGACCGCCCCGAGGCACGGGCGATGCTCGCGGACCCGGCGCGCGCGATAGGGGAACTGGCCGACCTGATCGAGCATGCCTGGCGCACCCTGATCGCCCCGGACTGGCCCCGGCTGCGCGCCCTGCTGGAGGCGGACATCGCGTACCACTCCCGTCGGCTGGCGGATGTGGGTCTGGAAGGGATGCTGCGGGAGCTCCACCCGCGACTGGAGTGGGACGGAACGTCCACCCTGACCCTCGACAAGACCGGCGACCACCGCCGCGACCTGGGCGGCGCGGGCCTGGTGCTGATGCCCAGTGTCTTCTCCTGGCCGGACGTGATCAGCGGCTTCGACCCACCCTGGCAGCCGACCCTCGTCTATCCCGCCCGCGGCATCGCCGGCCTCTGGGCGCCCCCGTCCACCCGCACCCCCGAGACCCTGGCCCGCCTACTCGGCAGGGTGCGTGCCGAGGTCCTCCGCGCCCTGGACGACCCGACCGGCACCACAGCCCTGGCCCACCGCCTGGGCCTCGCGCCGTCGAGTGTCTCGGCACATCTGTCGGTGCTCCGTGACGCGGGCCTACTGCGCTCACGCCGTTACGGCCATCAGGTGCTGTACGAGCGCACGCCGCTGGGCATCGCGCTGGCGGCGGAGCAGCCGGGTCCGTAGGGATGCGAGAAGCCCGGGGCCCACTCCGCCGTGGCGCGTTCGGGTGTCCGCGAGCGGACCGGTCAGGCACCTGTCCCAGGAGGTCGGACTCGAGCCCGCCCCCACAGCTCCTCGCCGTGCTCCGCGAAGCGGTCGAACATGCCTCCGCCGCCATGCCGGCGCAGATGCAGCAGCGGGGAGTCGTGTCCCACGAGACGTGCGAGATGGGGAGTGACCAGTGCGTCGTCGTCGAACCGGAACACGGACAGGCTCACATGGTTGGTGGCGTCCAGCGGAGCGGAGAAGCGGGTTTCCACGTTGTCCAGCGGTCCGAGGCGGTCAAGGTGCTCCAGGGTGATCCTGATACGGGTGGACACGGACAGGGCCACGTCCTCGATCGTCTCCCGCTGGCGCGTCACCTCCCCGTCCGGATCTCCCAGCAGGAACCGCACGCGGCACCCCGTCTCGGCCTTGCGCCGGATCGTGTCGGCGAAGTGGGGCACCTGCGACCAGAAGAAGTAGTTCGTATACCCGGCGAGGAACAGTTCGGCGTCCGCTGACTCGACCAGTTCCGCCCAGACCGTTGAGGGGCAAGCGGACCGGTAGGGATAGCTGCGGACCAGCTCGCGGTCGGTCCCGGTCTTCACTCGCTCCTGTACAGCCTTGGGCCACAACATCTCTTCGTCCACTCCCAACGCCCGGCAGGCGTCCGCTCGGTTTCTCGCGTGTGGTGTGAGATCACGATTGCCGAGCCATCGTTCCACCTGCTTCGCGGACACCCCCACCCGGCGGGCGAGCTGACGGGCGGACAGACCGGCGTCATCCATGGCCAAACGAAGTGCATCATTCACGTCAACCCCCGCACTCCGGCCTTTTGGGCTTTCTTCGACCCTAGTGCCACGACATCCCAACTGTCCGCAATACGGGGCAAGATACGTCCCCGAGGATGGGCCACGATCGCGCCATGACCGAACCCACGCGCTACAGCGCTCCCCCGGTTGAACTTCCGTTGCGGCAGGAGCCCGACCCCGAACCCGTCGCAGGGTGCGCCGGATGTTCCGAGCTCGCCGCTGTCCGTGACCGCGCCCGCGCCGGGGGCGATATGACGACCGTGACCGACTGCAACGTCTACTTGCGGCGACACCCTGAGGGCCACCTGTGAGCACCCATAGCAGTACGGGCGGACGGACGGACGCCGGACCACCCCTGCTGACACTGCGTGTGTCCCGGGACAGCGGGCGCACCTGGGAGCCCGAGACGGCCATCCGGAAGACGGACGGCCTTTCGCCGTTGATGTCCCGTGTGTGGCCGCCGTGCGAGTGCCCGCGCTGCGGGGCGCGCGCTTAGCCTCTCCGGCAGCAGGGCCAACGTCCCCGCGGACGCCAAGAAGCTCCCGGCGCGGGCCGGGAGCTTCTTCACGTGTGCGGCACGTACGGCGCATCAGGGCGACAGGTGCCGCTCCACCGTCTCGACCTTCGCCGTCAGACCGTCGGTGACACCCGGGCGGATATCCGCCTTCAGGACGAGCGACACCCGCGGCGCCCGCTCCTCGACCGCGGCGACGGCGCGCTTGACGACGTCCATCACCTGGTCCCACTCGCCCTCGATCGAGGTGAACATCGCGTCGGTGCGGTTGGGCAGTCCGGACTCGCGGACGACACGGACGGCGTCGGCCACGTACTCGCCGACGTCCTCGCCGACGCCCAGCGGGGTGACGGAGAAGGCGACGATCATGCCTGGACCACGCCTTCGCGGCGGGCGCGGGTGGCGATCACGGCGGCCTCGGCCTCGCGCTTCAGCTTGCGTTCGGCGACGAAGCCGCCGAAGGGGAGCACGGACAGGACGAAGTACAGCGCGGCTGTGCCGAAGCTCCACTTGGTGCGGTTCCAGGCGTCAAGCCAGAAGAGCACATAGAGGACGAACAGCAGGCCGTGGACCGCGCCCATGACCGGGACCGCGTTGAACTCCGTCGTGCGCTTGAGCACCGAGCAGACGAGCAGCAGCAGGAACGACACGGCCTCCGGGGTGGAGACGAGACGGAGGCGGTGGAGGGAGGAGGCGGTCTTGATGTCCACGTGAGGCACCTTCGATGAGGGGGGCGAGCGTCGACGCGCCTTGTGAATGGGCGCACAAGCTCGCCCATTGTGACATCGGTCTTTTCCCGATCTTTACCCGGGTGGTCTCAGGGGCAGGTCAGGGTCAGGTTCATTCCGAGGGGCCTGTCCGGGAACGTCCCCCGCCGAGTACCTTCACTCCGTGGCAATGTTCCGACTTCAAGGCAGCAAGGTGCTGGCCGTCGACATGACCGGGGACGCCGTCAAGGCCAAGAACGGCTCGATGGTCGCGTACGACGGCCAGATGGCCTTCAAGAAACTGTCCGGTGGCGGTGAGGGCATCCGAGGCATGGTGACCCGCCGGCTCACCGGCGAGCAGATGACCATGATGGAGGTGAAGGGGCAGGGCACCTGCTATTTCGCCGATCGTGCGTCCGAGATCAATCTCGTCTCGTTGCACGGCGACAAGTTGTACGTCGAGTCCAGCAACCTGCTCTGCACGGACGGTGGGCTGCGCACCGGCACCAGCTTCACCGGGCTTCGCGGCGGCGCGACGGGGAACGGGCTGTTCACGACCACCATCGAGGGCACGGGCCAGGCGGCGATCATGTCGGACGGGCCGGCCGTGGTGCTGAGGGTGAGCCCGCAGTACCCGCTGTCCGTCGACCCAGGCGCGTATATCGCCCACCAGGGCAACGTGCAGCAGAGCTTCCAGTCCGGGGTCACCTTCCGCACCCTGCTGGGCGAGGGCGGCGGCGAGGCGTTCCAGATCCGGTTCGAGGGCGACGGGCTTGTGTACGTGCAGCCGAGTGAGCGGAACACCATCGGGGGTGATGTGTGATGCCGTTCCGTGAGGTCAACTCCAAGATGGTCGAGGCCACGCTCCTGCCCGGCCAGAAGATGTACAGCCAGCGCGGCGCGATGCTCGCGTACAAGGGCCAGGTGTCGTTCACCCCGAACATGTCGGGCGGCCAGGGCGGGCTGATGTCGATGATCGGGCGGCGGGTGGCCAACGAGACGACCCCGCTGATGACGGTCGAGGGATCAGGGACCGTGATGTTCGGCCACGGCGGGCACCACGTGCAGGTCATCAACCTGACCGGGGAGACCCTGTACGTGGAGGCCGACCGGCTGCTCGCCTTCGACGGGTCGCTGGAGCAGGGCACGATGTTCATGGGCTCGCAGGGCGGGGTCATGGGCATGGTGCGCGGCCAGGTCACCGGCCAGGGGCTGTTCACCACGACCCTGCGGGGGCATGGCGCGGTCGCGGTGATGGCGCACGGCGGAGTACTGGAGCTGCCGATCACCCCGAGCCGTCCCGTCCATGTGGACCCGCAGGCGTATGTCGCCCACCACGGCGATGTGCGCAACAAGCTCTCCACCGCGCTGGGCTGGCGCGACATGGTGGGGCGCGGCTCGGGTGAGGCGTTCCAGCTGGAGCTGAGCGGCAATGGCGCGGTCTACGTCCAGGCGTCGGAGGAGAAGCTGTGAGCGCCCCTGTCATCTTTGACCCGATGACCCTGCCGAGCGATGACAATGTCAACGCGTACACCTTCTGCGTGGAGCTCAAGGGCTCCCAGTGGTTCCTGCAGAAGGGCAAGATGATCGCCTACTACGGGCAGATCGAGTTCAACGGGATCGGCCACGGCAGGCTGGACCGGCTGATGCGGACCAGCTTCCACTCCCCGCTGCACGCGAGTGACTGGGTGGTGGCCGAGGGCAGCGGCAAGATGCTGCTCGCTGACCGGGCGTTCGACGTGAACTCCTTCGACCTGGAAGACGGCAATCTGACAATCCGGGCGGGGAATCTGCTGGCCTATCAGCCCTCACTCGCGCTCAAGCAGTCCATCGTGCCTGGCTTCCTCACCCTGATCGGCACCGGCAAGTTCGTGGCCGCGTCGAACGGCCCCGTGGTGTTCATGGAGCCGCCGATCCGGGTGGACCCGCAGGCGCTGGTGGGCTGGGCGGACTGCCCGTCCCCCTGCCACCACTACGACCACGGCTATATGAGCGGGGTCATGGGCGGACTGCGGCAGCTTTCCGGGATCGGCGGGGCGTCCGGCGAGGAGCACCAGTTCGAGTTCGTCGGCGCGGGCACGGTGCTGCTCCAGTCGACCGAGACGCTGATGCCGGAACAGGCCACCGGTACGGCGCCTTACGCCGACGGCGTGCCGGGCGGCGGCCACGGAGGGCATGGGGCGCCGCATGGTCAGCAGGGCTCGTCATCGCGCCTTCCCGGCCAGCTTGGGGACCTACAGAGGCGCTTCGGGCTGTGAACGGTAGTCTGCGGAGTGTGTTGTCGAACGTCTGCACCCGTGCCGGGGGAAGCCGGGTGTCCGAGTCCCCACTCCCAGACTTCGTACGGATTTCAACTTCTTAGGGTTAGTATCCATATATGGAGACCGAAACTGCCACCCGCTGGCTGACCGACGCGGAGCAGTGCGCTTGGCGCACCTACCTGGATGTCAACAGGCTGTTGACATACCAGCTGGAGAAGGATCTGCAGCCCTTCGGCCTGACGATCAACGACTACGAGATCCTCGTCAATCTCTCGGAGTCCGACGACCTGCGGATGCGGATGAGCGATCTGGCCGCCGCCACGCTCCAGTCCAAGAGCCGACTCTCCCACCAGATCACCCGGATGGAGAACGCGGGCCTGGTCCGCAGGGAGAACTGCGAGTCCGACCGGCGCGGGCTGTTCGCCGTGCTCACCGACCACGGGATGGAGACCATGCGCAACGTCGCCCCCCACCACGTCGAGTCCGTACGACAGCACTTCATCGACCTGCTGTCCCCCGAGGCCCTGGCCGACCTCCGGGCGTCGCTGACACCGGTCGCCGAGCACCTGCGCGGGCGCCGCGGAAAGGTCTGACAGCCTGACGTCAGCCTGTCCGGCACACGGGCCCGGCGCCCCGCCCCGTCTCGGCCTGCCCGCTTCCCCGGGCACTGCCTTCCGCGCCGCAATGCCGGTGAGAGCGCGCAGACCGGCCCACCTCATGGGCACCCGGAGCCTGGTCGGGGGGTCCGTGAGGCGTTCGACCACGTCACCGGCTATCTCGCCGCGCACCGCCCCGACCTGGCAGGACGCGTCAGCGGCCGCTGCGCACCAGGTCACCACCGCCGCCTCCGGTGAGCGGGCGGCAGCCGGTCGCTACTCCCCCGTGAGCCCGGCGACCAGCTCGTCCGCCGCCGCGTACGGGTCCGTCTCCCCCGCCACGATGCGCGACGCCAGGGCGTCCAGGCGGCGGTCGCCGTGCAGGTCGCCGATGCGTTCGCGAAGACGGGTGACGGCGATGGTCTCCACCTCGTGGGCGGCGCGGCGGGTGCGGCGCTCGGTGAGGACGCCGTGCTCCTCCATCCAGGCGCGGTGCTTCTCCAGGGCCTCGACGACCTCCTCGACGCCCTGCCCCCGTGCCGCGACCGTCTTCACGATCGGAGGCCGCCAGTCGCCCGGTCCACGGGACTCACCGAGACCGAGCATGTGGTTGAGCTCGCGGGCGGTGGCGTCGGCGCCGTCGCGGTCCGCCTTGTTGACCACGTACACATCGCCGATCTCCAGGATGCCCGCCTTGGCGGCCTGGATCCCGTCGCCCATACCGGGCGCGAGCAGCACCACCGAGGTGTCGGCCTGGGAGGCGATCTCCACCTCCGACTGGCCGACACCCACCGTCTCGACCAGGACCACATCGCAGCCCGCGGCGTCCAGCACCCGGATGGCCTGCGGTGCGGCCCAGGCGAGGCCGCCGAGATGGCCGCGGGTGGCCATCGAACGGATGTAGACGCCCGGGTCCGAGGCGTGATCCGACATCCGGACCCGGTCACCCAGCAGCGCTCCCCCGCTGAACGGCGAGGACGGGTCGACGGCCAGCACGCCGACCCGCTTCCCCGCCTTCCGGTACGCCGTCACCAGCGCGGAGGTGGACGTCGACTTGCCGACACCCGGCGAACCGGTCAGCCCCACCACATACGCGCCGCCGGTCAGCGGAGCGAGCTCCGCCATGACCTCGCGAAGCTGGGGGGCCGCTCCCTCGACAAGGGAGATCAGCCGGGCCACGGCCCGCGGCCGGCCTTCCCTCGCCTGGGCGACCAGCTCGGGGACGTCCACCATCACGCTGCTCCGTTCGACGGATGAGACTCGATCAATCGATGGTTACCCTGACCGGCTCGACGGTCACTTGGCGGGGACGCGCACGATCAGCGCGTCGCCCTGACCGCCGCCACCGCACAGCGCCGCGGCGCCGACACCGCCACCGCGCCGCTTCAGCTCCAGCGCCAGGTGAAGCACGATCCGGGCGCCGGACATGCCGATCGGGTGGCCAAGGGCGATCGCGCCACCGTTGACGTTCACCTTTTCCGGGGACACCCCGAGGTCCTTCATCGACTGCACGGAGACCGCGGCGAACGCCTCGTTGATCTCGATGAGGTCGAGGTCGGAGACCTCGAGGCCGTCCTTCTTGAGGGCGTGCTTGATCGCGTTGGACGGCTGCGACTGGAGCGAGTTGTCCGGGCCCGCCACGTTGCCGTGGGCGCCGATCTCGGCGATCCACTCCAGGCCGAGCTCCTGCGCCTTGGCCTTGCTCATCACCACGACCGCGGCGGCGCCATCGGAGATCTGCGAGGAGGTACCGGCCGTGATCGTGCCGTCCTTGGCGAAGGCCGGACGCAGCTTGCCGAGGGACTCCGCGGTGGTCTCGGCGCGGATGCCCTCGTCCTTGCTGAAGAGCACCGGCTCGCCCTTGCGCTGCGGGATCTCCACCGGGGTGATCTCGGCCTCGAAGAGACCGTTCTTCTGCGCGGCGGCGGCCCGCTGGTGGGACAGCGCGGCGATCTCGTCCTGCTCGGGGCGGGCGATGCCGAGGCGGGTGTTGTGCTTCTCCGTGGACTCGCCCATGGCGATGCCCTCGAAGGCGTCGGTGAGACCGTCGTACGCCATCGCGTCGAGCATCTCGACCGCGCCGTACTTGAAGCCGTCGCGGGACTTCGGCAGCAGGTGCGGGGCGTTGGTCATGGACTCCTGGCCACCTGCGACGATCACGTCGAACTCACCGGCGCGGATCAGCTGATCGGCCAGCGCGATCGCGTCGAGTCCGGAGAGGCACACCTTGTTGATGGTGAGCGCCGGGACGTTCATCGGGATACCGGCCTTGACGGCCGCCTGGCGGGCCGGGATCTGGCCCGCGCCGGCCTGGAGGACCTGGCCCATGATCACGTACTGGACCTGGTCGCCGCCGATCCCGGCCCGGTCCAGCGCCGCCTTGATCGCGAAACCGCCCAGATCGGCGCCGGAGAAGGACTTGAGAGAGCCGAGCAGCCGCCCCATGGGGGTGCGGGCGCCGGCGACGATCACGGACGTGGTGCTGTTCGTTCCGGACATGAGATGGGGATCCCCTTCCAGCGCGGCGGCTGAGGAGTGAACGAGGGTTTACTCGAACTGTACTGAGGGGTTCGCGTCCCGGTCATCGGCAAGCCGGTGTGATGGCGCGCACGTTGCGTAACCATCACACGGGCGCTCCACTGGAGCCATGCTGACGCGAATCGACCACATCGGGATCGCCTGTTTCGACCTCGACAAGACCGTTGAGTTCTACAAGGCCACCTACGGTTTCGAGGTCTTCCACACCGAGGTCAACGAGGAGCAGGGCGTCCGCGAGGCCATGCTCAAGATCAACGAGACCTCGGACGGCGGAGCCTCGTACCTCCAGCTGCTTGAGCCCACCCGAGAGGACTCCGCGGTCGGGAAGTGGCTGGCCAAGAACGGCGAGGGTGTGCACCACATCGCCTTCGGCACCGCGGACGTGGACGGCGCCGCCGACGACATCCGGAGCAAGGGCGTGCGCGTGCTGTACGACGAGCCGCGCATCGGCTCCATGGGGTCCCGGATCACCTTCCTGCACCCCAAGGACTGCCACGGAGTGCTGACCGAGCTCGTCACCTCGGCCGACCCGTCATCCGCGGAGCACTGACCTCCGGATTCCCGGCCCGGTAGAGTGGGCGGCTCCGGGCCGGGGCCGGAGCGGAGCCGCGCCACAGCGCTGTCCGCGGGCGATGTTCGATCTGCCACCATGTCCCCGGGGGGCCGTTCACCGTGGAACGGTGCTCGTCTGTACAGAGTTGCGACCAGGGGACGGATGGGACGGCGCAGTGCGGGGCTACGAACGCCAGGAGAGCCACCGAGCTGACGACGACCATCTCTCGCGGTTCGAAGCCGAGATGGACCGGCTGCGGACGGAGCGGGAGAAGGCCGTCCAGCACGCCGAGGACCTCGGGTACCAGGTCGAGGTGCTGCGTGCGAAGCTGCACGAGGCGCGCCGTACGCTCGCGACGCGTCCCGCGTACGAGAGCGCGGACATGGGCTACCAGGCCGAGCAGCTGCTCCGCAACGCCCAGATCCAGGCCGACCAGCTCCGCTCGGACGCCGAGCGGGAGCTGAGGGAGGCCCGGGCGCAGACCCAGCGCATCCTCCAGGAGCACGCGGAGCACCAGGCGCGGCTCCAGGCCGAGCTCCACGCCGAGGCCAACCAGCGCCGTCAGCGTCTCGACCAGGAGCTGGCCGAGCGCCGCCAGACCGTCGAAGCGCATGTCAACGAGAACGTGGCGTGGGCTGAGCAGCTGCGTGCCCGCAGCGAGGCCCAGGCCCGTCGGCTGCTCGACGAGTCCCGAGCCGAGGCCGAGCAGAAGCTGGCCGCCGCGCGCGCCGAGGCCACCCGGGTGGCCGAGGAGACCCGGCAGCGGATGTCGTCCCAGGCTGAGTCGGCTCGCAGCGAGGCCGAGGCGATCCTGCTGCGGGCCCGCAAGGACGCCGAGCGGCTGCTGAACGCCGCCTCCACCCAGGCCCAGGAGGCCACCAGTCACGCCGAGCGGCTGCGTTCGTCCAGCACGGCCGAGTCCGACCAGCTCCGCCAGCAGGCCACTGAGCTCAGCCGGGCCGCGGAGCAGCGCACGCAGGAGGCCGACGAGAAGCTGCGCGAGGCGCGCGCCGAGGCCGAGAAGCTGGTCGCCGAGGCCAAGGAGTCGGCGGCCAAGGCGCTGGCGGGCGCCGAGTCGGCGAGCGAGCAGCGGACCCGTACGGCCAAGTCGGAGGTCGCCCGGCTGGTGGCCGAGGCCACCAAGGAGGCCGAGAACCTCAAGGGCGAAGCCGAGCAGGCGCTCGCGGATGCCCGCGCGGAGGCCGAGAAGGTCCTCGCGGAGGCGGGCGACAAGGCCCGTACCGTCGCAGCCGAGGACTCCGCGGCGCAGCTCGCGAAGGCCGCCCGTACCGCGGAGGAGGTCCTGAACAAGGCCTCCGAGGAGGCCAAGGCGACCACGCGGAAGGCCGCCGAGGAAGCCGAGCGGATCCGCCGGGAGGCCGAGTCGGAGGCCGACCGGCTGCGCGCCGAGGCCCATGACACGGTCGAGGAGCTCAAGGGCGCCGCAAAGGACGACACCAAGGAGTACCGCGCCAAGACGGTCGAGCTCCAGGAGGAGGCGCGGCGGCTGCGCGGTGAGGCGGAGCAGCTGCGGTCGGAGTCGGTCGCCGAGGGCGAGCAGATCCGCAGCGAGGCGCGCCGTGACGCCGTCCAGCAGATCGAGGAGGCGGCCAGGTCGGCGGAGGAGCTGCTGACCAAGGCGAAGGCGGACGCCGACGAGGTGCGCTCCGGGGCGACGGCGGACAGCGAGCGGGTCCGTACCGAGGCCATCGAGCGCGCCACGACCCTGCGCCGGCAGGCCGAGGAGACGCTGGAGCGCACCCGCGCGGAGGCGGACCGGCTGCGTACGGAGGCCGAAGAGCAGGCCGACGAGATGAAGGCCGCCGCCGAGCGGGCCGCCGCCGAGGTACGCGAGGAGGCGGCGCGCGCCGCCGTGGCCCGCCGCCGGGAGGCGGACGAGGAGCTGACCCGGCTGCACTCCGAGGCGCAGACCCGCGCCGAGTCCGCCGAGCAGGCGCTGTCCGAGGCCCGGGTGGAAGCGGAGCAGCTGCGCCGGGAGACCGCGGAGGAGACCGAGCGGCTGCGTGCCGAGGCCGCCGAGCGGATCCGGGCGCTCCAGGAGCAGACCGAGCAGGAAGCCGAACGGCTGCGCACAGAGGCAGCGTCCGACGCGTCCGCCTCGCGCGCCGAGGGCGAGGCGGTGGCGGTGCGGCTGCGCACCGAGGCCGCCACCGAGGCCGAGCGGCTGTCGGCGGAGGCGCAGGAGACCGCCGACCGGCTGCGCACCGAGGCGGCTGCCGCCGCCGAGCGGGTCGGCCAGGAGGCCACGGAGGCACTGACCGCCGCACAGGAGGAGGCGTCCCGGCGCCGTCGGGAGGCCGAGGAGATCCTCACCGGGGCCCGTTCGGAGGCCGACCAGGAGCGGGAGCTGGCTCGCGAGCAGAGCGAGGAGTTGCTCGCCGCCGCCCGTAAGCGGGTCGAGGAGGCACAGGCCGAGGCGCAGCGGCTGGTCGAGGACGCGGACCGGCGGGCCACCGAGATGGTGACGGCCGCCGAGCAGACCGCCCAGCAGGTGCGGGACTCCGTGTCCGGTCTCCAGGAGCAGGCCGAGCAGGAGATCGCCGGACTGCGCAGTGTCGCCGAGCACGCGGCCGAGCGCACGAGGACCGAGGCGCAGGAGGAGGCCGACCGGGTCCGCGCGGACGCGTACGCGGAGCGGGAGCGGGCCGCCGAGGACGCGGGCCGGGTACGGGCCCGCGCCGACGAGGAGGCGGAGGCCGCGAGGGCACTCGCCGAGCGGACCATGGCCGACGCGATCTCGGAGAGCGACCGGCTGCGCGCGGACACCTCGGCGTACGTCCAGCGGATGCGTACGGAGGCGTCGGACGCGGTGGCGTCGGCCGAGCAGGACGCCTCGCGGACCCGTGCCGACGCCCGTGAGGACGCCAACCGCATCCGTTCCGAGGCGGCGGCCCAGGCGGACCGGCTGATCGGCGAGGCGACGAGCGAGGCCGACCGGCTCACCACCGAGGCCGCCGAGCTGCTGTCGGTCACCGAAGAGGACGCGGCACGGCTGCGCGCCGAGGCGGAGCAGGCCAAGGCCGAGGGCGAAGCCCAGGCCGAGGAGCTGCGCGCCGCGGCCCGCGCGGAAGGCGAGCAGGTGCTGGACGAGGCCCGCAAGGCCGCGGACAAGCGCCGCGCCGACGCGGCCGAGCAGGCGGACCAGCTGTTCGCCGAGGCGACCGCGGAAGCGGACCGGATCAGGGCCGAGGCGGCGGAGACCGTGGGCTCCGCCCAGCAGGCCGCCGACCGTCTTCGGGCCGAGGCGAAGCAGCTGCGCGCGGAGGCCGAGAGCGCGGCCGAGCAACTGCGTACGAAGGCCGAGGAGGAGGCGGACCGCGTCCTGGACGAAGCGCGCCGGGACGCGGCGAAGCGGCGCTCGGACGCCGCCGAGCAGGCCGACCAGCTCATCGGCAAGGCCCAGGAGGAGGCGCTGCGCGCCGCAACCGATGCCGAGGAGCAGGCCGACACCATGGTGGGCGCTGCCCGCAAGGAGGCCGACAGGCTGGTGGCCGCTGCCCGGGTCGAGGGCAACGGACTGGTGGAGAAGGCCCGTACGGACGCCGACGAGCTCCTCGTGGGCGCCCGCCGGGACTCGACCGCCATCAGGGAGCGCGCGGAGGAGCTGCGCGCCCGGGTCGAGGGCGAGATCGAGGAGCTGCACGAGCGGGCCCGCAGGGAGGCCGCCGAACAGCTGAAGTCCGCGGGCGAGCGGGCCGACCAGCTGGTCAAGGCGGCGACCGAGCAGCAGGAGGAGGCCGCGGCGAAGGCCAAGGAGCTGGTCTCGGAGGCCAATTCGGAGGCCGGCAAGGTGCGCATCGCCGCGGTGAAGAAGGCCGAGGCACTGCTCAAGGAGGCCGAGCAGAAGAAGGCCGAGCTCGTCCGGGAGGCCGAGGCCGTCAAGGCGGAGGCGGACCGGGAGGCGGACCGCCTGGTCGCGGACGGCAAGCGGGAGCTCGAAGTGCTGGTGCGCCGGCGGGAGGACATCCAGGCGGAGATCTCCCGGGTGCAGGACGTGCTGGAGGCACTGGAGTCGTTCGAGGCGCCGGCTGGTGCGAAGGGCGGGGGGAAGCCCTCCCCCGGCGCCGCCGGCGCGGTCAAGGCGGGTGCGTCGGCCGGGGGCACGCGGTCGGGCGGCAAGCCGTCCGATTCCTGAGCCCCACAGCCGGCACACGGCGCCGTACACCCGAAGTGCGCGCCCGCGATGCCTGCCCGGTGCATGGGGCGGCGTCCTCGGGCCGGACCAGCTTGGGTCGTGTCCGGACTTGGGTCGTGACTGACGAGGTTCGGAGCGGTTCCCCGCTCAGCCGCGTCTGCGGGTCAACGGGGAAGACGTGGTGGGGCAGGCAGCGGGCCCAGGGTGCGTGGACCTCGTGACGGAAGCGCCCGTGGGGCTCCCCAGTCCGCGGCAGATGAGCCACACTGTGGGCGAATGACGGCGGCGTCCAGTGGTCGGACCTGCGGGTACCCCACTTCGAGGGCCGACCGCTGGAGTTCGGCTTCGACGTGAGCGAGTACGACGCAGAGGTGGCTCGCGCCGAGGCGGATCTCCGATGACGGTTTTCGGCCATGCGCGACGGGATGGCCGGGGAAACAGCGCCGCCGGCGCCCCCCCCCCCCCCCCGCCCCCCCCCCCCCCCCCCCCCCCCCGCCCGCCCGCCCCC
>NZ_JBHXFA010000141.1:0-1258 GCF_042724175.1 Streptomyces sp. NPDC127084 | reverse complement strand
CGCCTGTGCTCAGGCCGCTGCCGGGGGGGGGGGGGCGGGGGCCCGGGCGCCGCGCGCGCGCCCCGCGGGTCCAGTGGAGGCGGGGAGGGCCCATTCACCTGGCGCTGCGAGCTTCGGCAAACCCATCCCGGCACGACACTATCCACTCAAAAGGCTGGTCATTCTCCATACCAAACGGGCATCTGCCCGGTGACACGCCGCTTGGGCCCCTAGGATTCCCTCTAACACCTCACCGGTCTCATTCGACAGGAACCCCATGAGCGACACTTCCTCCCCCTTCGGCTTCGAGCTCGTGCGGCGTGGGTACGACCGCGGTCAGGTGGACGACCGCATTACCAAACTCGTCGCCGACCGTGACAGCGCTCTCGCGCGGATCACCTCTCTGGAAAAGCGCATCGAGGAGCTGCACCTCGAAACGCAGAATGCACAGACCCAGGTCAACGACGCGGAGCCGTCCTACGCGGGGCTCGGGGCGCGCGTCGAGAAGATCCTCCGGCTGGCCGAGGAGGAGGCGAAGGACCTGCGTGATGAGGCCCGTCGCGCCTCCGAGCAGCACCGCGAGCTCGCCGAGTCGGCCGCCCAGCAGGTGCGCAACGACGCGGAGGCGTTCGCCGTCGACCGCAAGCAGAAGGCCGAGGACGAGGGCGTACGGATCGTCGAGAAGGCCCAGAGCGAGGCCAACTCGCTGCGCGCCGACGCCCAGAAGGACGCGCAGTCCAAGCGCGAGGAGGCGGACGCGCTCTTCGAGGAGACCCGCGCGAAGGCCGCCCAGGCCGCCGCGGACTTCGAGACGAACCTCGCGAAGCGCCGTGAGCAGTCCGAGCGCGACCTGGCCTCGCGTCAGGCGAAGGCGGAGAAGCGCCTCGCGGAGATCGAGCACCGCGCCGAGCAGCTGCGCCTGGAGGCGGAGAAGCTGCGTACGGACGCCGAGCGCCGGGCCCGTCAGACGGTGGAGACCGCGCAGCGGCAGGCCGAGGACATCGTGGCGGACGCGAACGCGAAGGCCGACCGTATCCGCAGCGAATCGGAGCGCGAGCTGGCGGCGCTGACGAACCGTCGCGACTCCATCAACGCGCAGCTCACCAACGTCCGCGAGATGCTGGCGACGCTGACCGGTGCGGCGGTCGCGGCGACCGGTGCGCCGGACGACGAGCCGGTCTCGCGCGGCGTTCCGGCACAGCAGACCCGCTGACGCTGACGCCGGCACCCGGCGTCGCGTTCTCGCCCGGCTGCGAGTGGCCCGGCTGTGAGTTTCACC
>NZ_JBHXFA010000140.1:12915-19202 GCF_042724175.1 Streptomyces sp. NPDC127084 | reverse complement strand
GGCGTTGTTCTGTTTGTTTGAGGCGGTGGGGTCCCCCCCTGGGGTGTGGTGTGCTATCCGCCGCGGGGGGGGCCCCCCGGGGTGCTCGGCGGGGCCGCCCCCCCGCTCCCCCCCCGGGCCCGGAAGGAACGGAACCCCATGGCACGGATGCCGTCGGCCGCGCGCAGACGACAGCTGATAGAGGCGGCTATCCGGGCGATGACACGCGATGGCGTCGCCCGGACCACCACCCGGTCCATCGCGGCCGAAGCCGGCGTCTCGCTGAGCGTCTTCCACTACTGCTTCGAATCGAAGCAGGCCCTGCTCGAATCCGTGATCACGACCATCACCGACCACTATCTGGCGGTGGTGAAGGACGCCCTCCAGCCCAGGACCACTCTCCGGGAGACCATCCTCTCCGGCTTCCGGGCCTACTGGGACCATGTGTCAGCCAATCCCGGCGAGCACATGCTCACCTACGAGCTGACGCAGTACGCACTGCGCCAGCCGGGGTTCGAGCACCTGGCCCGGCGTCAGTACTCCATGTACTCCGACACGTACACCGACCTCATCCACCAGCTCAGCGCGAGTATGGGGTTCGAACCGCGCGTACCGGTGCCGGTGCTGGCGCGCTATCTGGCCGTCATGACGGACGGACTGACCCTCAACTTCCTGGTCCTCGGGGACGAGCAGGCCCATGGCAGCGCCGGCACCGCCGCGGACATCCTGGAGACGGTCGCCGACCAGGTGGTCCACCTCGTGGACGGCGAGACGGACCCGGAGAGGGGGGGTTCCGGTCCGACCGGAGCAATTTCCGGGAATGCGATGCGTGATCCGGGGTAAGCGGACCCCACGGGTGACGGATCGGAAGACAGAGGTGAAGGTATGGCGACCGTGAGCGCGGCGACCACCAGGACCCATGAGTCGGCGGCGGCCGGCATCCGGAGCCGCGGCGCCTTCGGCCCGCTCGACCGGCTCGAGGCCCCGTTGGAGGTGTCCCCCCAGGACGCACGGGAGCTGTCCCGCCACTTCTTCGCCCGTCTGGCGGTGCTGGAAGAGGGCACGGACGAGTACCAGTACGTGCGCAACACGCTGATCGAGATGAACCTGTCGCTGGTCCGCTACGCCGCGGGCCGCTTCCGCAGCCGGGGCGCGGACGAGATGGAGGACATCGTGCAGGTCGGCACGATCGGCCTGATCAAGGCCATCGACCGGTTCGACGTGTCCCGCGAGGTGGAGTTCACGACCTTCGCCGTGCCCTGCATCGTTGGCGAGATCAAGCGGTTCTTCCGCGACACCAGCTGGGCCGTGCACGTCCCGCGGCGGCTCCAGGAAGCCAGGGTCGAGCTGGCCAAGGCCACCGAGGAGCTGCGCAGCCGCCTCGGTCGCACCCCCACCGTGCGTGAGCTGTCCGAACTCATGTCACTGACCGAGGAAGAGGTCATCGAAGCACGGAAGGCGTCCAACGCCTACAACTCCGCCTCGCTGGACGCCGCGCTCAGCGGCGAAGCCGCGCAGGACAGCGAGGCCGCGCTGGCCGACTTCATCGGTGAGGAGGAGCGTGCCCTGGAGCTGATCGAGGACTTCCACTCGCTCGCTCCGCTGATCGCCCAGCTGGACGACCGCGACCGCCGCATTCTGCATATGCGTTTCGTCGCGGAGCTCACGCAGGCCCAGATCGGTGAAGAGCTGGGCATCTCCCAGATGCATGTCTCCCGACTGCTGAACCGCATCATCAAGCGGCTGCGCAAGGGCCTTCTCGAAACCGCCGCCTGAACCGGTCAAGAGGGCTCCGCCACCCGCTGCACCGGCAAGGCGGCGTGCCGGGGCGGGGCGGGCAGGGCCGCCTGTCAGGGACGGGGCAGACGCACGACCGTGACGAAGAAGTCGTCGATCTTCCTGATCGCCGCGATGAACTGCTCCAGGTCCACCGGCTTGGTCACATACGCGCTGGCGTGGAGCTGGTAGCTGCGCAGGATGTCCTCCTCGGCCGATGACGTGGTCAGCACGACGACCGGGATATGGGTGAGGTCGGCGTCGGCCTTGATGCGCTCCAGCACCTGCCGGCCGTCGTACTTGGGCAGGTTGAGGTCGAGCAGGATGAGGTCGGGGCGCGGCGCGTCGCTGTACTGGCCCTTCCGGTAGAGGAAGTCGATCGCCTCCTGCCCGTCCCGGACCACATGGAGGGTGTTGCCGATCTTGTTGTCCTCGAAGGCCTCCCGGGTCATCAACTCGTCGCCCGGGTCGTCCTCGACCAGCAGGACCTCGATGGGCTGGGCAGCGGTGTTCATACGTGGTCTCCCGTGGTGCTGCTGAGGATGGGCGTGGCGGCGGGCCCGGTCGCGGGTAGGGTGAAGTGGATCTCGGTGCCGCCGGTGCGGGCGCCGTCGATCCAGATGCGTCCGCCGTGGTGTTCCACGATCTTCTTGCACAGGGCGAGGCCTATGCCGGTCCCGGAGTAGGCGTCCCGTCCATGGAGCCGCTGAAAGATCACGAAGACCTTCTCGGTGAACTCCTCGGGGATACCGATGCCGTTGTCGGTCACGCGGTAGCGCCAGACGGCCGTCTCGTCGGCCGTCCCTTCACCGTCGTGGCCGGTGGTACCGCTGTCGTCCCGTTCCACGGTGATACGGACCACGGGCGGGCGCTCGGGGGCGCGGAACTTCACGGCGTTGCCGACGAGGTTCTGCCACAGCATGGTCAGCAGGGTCGGATCGCCGGTGGTGGCTCCGAGGCGGTCGGGGCGTTCGATGACGGCGCCCGCCTCCTCCACCGCCGAGCCGAGGTTCGCCAGCGCCTTGTCCAGGGCGTCGTCCAGCTCGACCTCGTCCCTGGCGTCGTTGACCCGCCCCACGCGGGAGTACGTCAACAGGTCGTTGATCAGGATCTGCATACGCTTGGCGCCGTCGACGGCGAAGTCGATGTACTGCTTGGCCCGGTCGTCCAGCTGATCGCCGTAGCGCTTCTCCAGTAGCTGGCAGAAGGACGCCACCTTCCTGAGAGGCTCCTGGAGGTCGTGGGAGGCCACATAGGCGAACTGTTCCAGCTCCGCGTTCGATCGCCGCAGCTCGACGGTCTGCTCATCGAGTTCGGCGGTCCGCTCCGCGAGCAGGTCCGCACGGGTCCGGGACTCTCCGAGCGCGGTGATCACCCGACGCCGCATGGACTCCACCACATCGGCGAGGTGCTGTATGTCGGCGGGTCCGGTGGGTTCGATACGCCGGTCGAATTCACCGTCAGCGACCCGCTGGGATGCCAGACGCAGTGAGGTGAGCGGGCGGGCCACGGATTTGTTCAGCAGTACGGCGAGACCGAGGGCGATCACCACGAACGCGCCCAGCATTCCGGCGAAGAGCCGGTTGTGGGCCTCGCGGGTGCGGTGCACATCGGCCCGTGCCGCGTTTCGTTCGGCCAGCAGGTTCTCGTTGAGCGTGCCGAATTCGGCGCGCAACCGGTCGAACGCGGTCTTGCTGGCTCTGAGGTCTTCGGACGCGCTGGTCACCGAACCGCCCTCGCGGACGCGTGTGACGAGCGGGACGGCGTAGCCACTGCGCCAGGCGTCCGCCAGACGCTCCACATCACTCAGTGAGGCGAGCATCCGGGAATCGTCGGCCGTCAGCCCGGAGCGTAGGGCGCGGGCGGCGGAGGTGGCTTCCCGCTGCCCCTCGGTATAGGGCTCCAGCCACCGGGAGTCGCGGGAGAGCGCGTAGCCGCGCAGGCCCGTCTCCTGGTCGATGAGGGCCTTCTGGAGCCGGTAGGCCTCGACCCGTGCGGGCTGGATGCGGTCGACCAGGTCATCGGACTTGGCAGCGTTCTCGGATAGCAGTCCCGCTCCCGCGACGCCGAAGGCGCATACCCCGACCAGAACGGCGCTGAACGCGATCCAGAACCACTGCGTCACGGTCAGCCGGGACCCCACAGCACGCCGGGGGGCGTCCACGTCGTCGCGCGGTGGGATCTCGGTGCGGCTGGTGGTCACTTGTTCCTGCTCCATTCGAGGTACAGGAGCGCCACATCGTCAGCGTGGCCTCCGTGGTCGGCCGACAGCGCCCGTGATTCGGACACCAGCGCGGAGACGAACTCCTCCGCCCCTCGGTCCGCGCAGGCCGACGCCAGGGCGAGCAGCCCCTCCTCCCCCAGCCTGTGTCCGTCCGCGCTGATCCGGCCTTCGAACAGGCCGTCGGTGAAGAGCGCGAGGGCGCCGTCGGGTGGCAGGTCGAGAACGTCCTCGTGCCAGTCGAACGCCCCGTCTGGCAGCATTCCCAGAGCGGGGCCCACCGTGGTCTGCGCCATGCGCACTTCGGTGTTCTGCCGGAGGAGGAGCGGCGGGTGGCCGGCCCGTACCACCTTCGCCTTGGTCAGGCCGGGCGGCAGTTCGACGGTGGTCACCGTGGCGAAGATCTCCTCACCCGTACGCTCGGCCACCAGGACCCGCTGCATCAGACGGCACACGGTGGTGCCCGTGACACCCGCGAGAGTGAAGGACCGCCAGGCCACACGGAGGCAGACGCCGAGCGCCGCCTCGTCAGGGCCGTGGCCGGAGACATCGCCGATGACGGCGTGGACGGTCCCGTCCGCCTTCTCCACGACATCGAAGAAGTCACCACTCAGCAGTCCGCTGGCCCGGCTCGGCTCGTAGCGGGAGTAGACCTTCACCGAGCCGCCCTCGAGCAGCGGGGACGGCAGCAGCCCGCGCTCCAGGCGTGCGTTCTCCCGGGCCTGCATCCGGCTGGCCTCCAGCGCTACGGCCGCCTGCTCGATCTGGCGCCGCTGGACGGCGTAGCGGATGGACCGGGCGAGGACCATGGGGTCCAAGGAGCCCTTCATCAGGTAGTCCTGGGCACCGGCCGCCACCGCGGACAGGCCCACGCCCTCCTCCGCGAGGCCGGTGAGCACCACGACGGCGGCGTGCGGGGCGGTCGCGAGCACCTGATGGACGACGTCCAGGCCCCGGGCGTCCGGCAGGTGCAGGTCGAGCAGCACACACGGGGTGCGCGCCGCCGCGGTGCCCTCCAGCATCCTCCGCGCCTCGGTGAGGGAACGGGCCCGGTTCAGACGAACCGTCAGATCACCATCCCGTAGCGTCTCCTCCACGAGCAGCGCGTCACCGTCGTCGTCCTCCACCAGAAGGATCGGCGAGGAGTCGTCCATCCCGACGTGGAGGTCGGGCGCGGACACCTGGAGGTCGGGCGCGGGCATGGGCGATGGCAGTGGGGCCGCGGAAGTGCGCGGCAGCCACGCACCCGAACCCTGGGCACCGACAGCGCTGGTCACAGCTCGTGTCCCCTTCCCCGGACGGTCCCCGGCTGCACGAACAGCGGCGGGGCGGCAAGCAGAATACTTGCCGCAGGCCAACAATCGCACTCGCTCGGCACCCCCGTACGAGGCCTCACCAGCGCATGAACGGCTGACAAGCCCCTGGTGGTTGGCGCGGGGCCCGGCCAACTCGGCCGCAGACAAATCCACTCGGAGACCGGAAACCCACGGGTTCGCACATGCGGTGACCAAAGGCGTTTGCCGGGCGATGATCCGGTAACCCGGTGTGACAACGACCCTACGGGAGGGACGATCCCGGTGGAAGGAGTGAGCCATGTCCATCAGTGCGCTTGCCATCCTCGGGGTGGCGGTTGTTCTCACCGTCGCCCTGGTGCTGGCGCGGCCGGTGAAGTGGACCGACGCCAGCCGCCCGCGACGCCGGTTCCGCCGGTTGAGCATGAAGCCGCTGTCCGATGACGAGCGCGACCAGTACGTGGCGCTTTGGGCCGGGCTTCAGGAACGGTTCGTGGACTCCCCGGCGGCGTCTGTGGCCAGGGCGGTCGAGTTGCTGGACCAACTCGCCATCGCACGCGGCTTCCCCGCCGGCCCGCGGGAGGACCGGATCCGCGCGCTGGCAGCGGTGTTCCCCGAACGGGCGCAGGGCGCGCTGGTGCTGCACCGGGCCGGTGCGGAGGCCGTATCAGGGCAGACCGACTCCGAGTCACTGCGTCAGGCGCTGGTCGAGGGCCGTGCGCTCTTCGAGGAGCTGGTCGCGGTGACGGCACAGGATCGTGCGCACTCCGCCGCGGCGGCCCGCCGTCATCGCGCCCGGCGACGCACGTCCGTACGCCGCACCGGTCAGAGCACGCAGACATGACATCCCATCGGCCCCGCGCCGGGCACCCGCTTCCCCGTCCCACGCTCCCGCGGTTCCCCGGCCGACCGGCCGGGGGGGGGGGGGGGGGGGCCACCAGGAGGTCGGCCGCGGCGAGGGGGGGGGGGGTGGGGTGGGGGGGGGGGCGGGGGGGCGGGGGGGAGCGGGGGCGGGGGGT
>NZ_JBHXFA010000140.1:0-12905 GCF_042724175.1 Streptomyces sp. NPDC127084 | reverse complement strand
GCCGGCCCCCCGCGCCCCCCCCCCCGCCCCCCGGGGTCCCCGGGCCCCCCGCCGGGGGGGCGCCCGGGCGCCCCCACGGGCATGTCGACATCGGCGTGCGGCAGGCCGGTGTGCCGGCCGCCGCATGGGGCACAAGGGCTCCAAGGGGACTCCGTGAGGCCGAACGGGGAGAACGGGCATATGAGCACTGATGAGATCACCGCAGCCGGGGTGGGGACGGCCGACTGGTCCCGCCCCGAGAGCGCGGCCGAAGCACGGGACACGGTGCGTCGGCTGCTGCACGGGGGTTCGGCCTGCGGTCGGCCCCACGAAGCTCCAGGCGCGGGCGGGTCGGACGGCGGGGCGGGCAGCTCCGCTGAGTCGGCCCGGTCGAAGGAACCGGCCGGGGCCATCGAGGAGGCCCGGCTCGCCGACGCGCTCCTGGTGACCTCCGAGCTGGTGACCAACGCGATCCGGCACGGCGGCGGTGTGGCCTCGTTCGCCGCACGTGTCACCCGGGAGGGCCTGCGCCTCCAGGTGACCGACCGCAGCCGGGTCCGGCCCGCAACCGTGGCCCGCGCGGACGACACTTTCGGCGCGCATCCGGGTGGCCATGGTTGGCGCCTGGTCCAGCGGCTGTGCCGGGACATCACCATCACTCCGCTGGCCGGCGGCAAGACCATCCAGGTCCTGGTGGGCTTGATATGACCGCGAACGCGCACTCTGCGGGTGTACGGGAGCCGAACCCGGGCAGACGCCGACCATCGGTCGCTCCCGTGTGAACGGCGTGCGGGACGCGGAATCGAACGATGCGAAAGCGGAGGCTCATGTCCCAGCGAGAACAGAACCTGGACGTCGAAGTCGCAGTCCACGACGCCGTCACGGCGATCGTCCGGATCCGGGGCGAGCTGGACGTGGACACGGCAACCCTGCTCCACCACCACCTCGCCAATCAGTTCCTGCACGGCCGCCGGCATCTCGTGCTGGAGCTCTCCACCCTGGACTTCATGGACTCCTCGGGGCTGAACGTCCTGATCAGGACCACCCGGGAGGCCAGGGGAGCGGGTGGCGACGTGCATCTCGCGGCTCCGACAACCCTGGTACGCAAGCTCCTCGACATCACGGGTCTCAGCCTCACCACGCCTGTACACGCCGATACCGACGCCGCCCTGAACGCCGTCCGGGCATATGAGTCCGGTCGGTCGACCCCGGCCGGAAAAACGGGGCGGCAGTCTCCCGGAAGGCTCTCGAGGCGGCCTTCGGAGGCCGCGTCAGCCGACGTTCGAGCATGATCACACCCCCGGGTCCGGCCGGGGCGCGAGCGTCCGGCCCGCGCCCGTACACAGGCATGCCGCATAGTGTCTGAGCTGGTCTTTCGCCTTTCCCGTACCTAAGATCCCCGGCGGGAAAGGGGATTCTCATGGACCGCAACATACGCACGATCGACGATGTGCTCGACCTGCTGGACGGACTGTTCGCAGCCGACGCGGACCGTTGGACAGACCGCGCTTCCACCTGGTGGGACGACTTCTACGCGGACCGCTCCAAGCCGGTGCCCTTCTTCGTCGCCAAACCGGACGAGAGCCTTGTCTCGTACCTCGACCGGGGTCTGATCGTCCCGGGCCGCGCCCTCGACCTGGGCTGCGGCCCGGGACGCAACGCGATCCATCTGGCCTCGCTGGGATTCCAGGTGGACGCCGTCGACATCTCGCCCACCGCGATCGCCTGGGCCGATGAGCGGGCGCAGAGCGCGGGAGTGGATGTCAGGTTCCGCCGCGGCAGTGCCTTCGACCTGATCGGTTCCGGCTGGGGCGGTCCGTATGACCTGGTGTACGACTCGGGCTGCTTCCACCACCTCGCGCCCCATCGCCGTCTCAGCTATCTGGCCCTGCTGGACGAGGTACTCGCGCCCGGGGGGTATTTCGCACTGACCTGCTTCGCGGCCGGGGCGATGGGCTCCGAGCTGCCGGACGCGGACTTCTACCGCCAGTCCCGTCTACACGGCGGCCTCGCGTACACGCCGCGATCCCTGCGCGAGATCTTCTCCACGCTGGCCGAGGTGGAACTGCGCCGTATGCGGGACGAGCCCGCCGGGTCGCGCTGCTTCGGCGAGCCCTTCCTGTGGACGGCGCTGTTCCGGAAGGACTGAGCAACACCAGTGATGTGGGGCACACGGGAGGGCCGATGGCACGGCTTCGCCCACGGGCGGGTCACGGCGGTGCGGCGGGCGGGGCGGGACCGTCTCCGTTGCGACCGGCGCCGCCCTCGTCATCCGCCTCGGCCCGCTCGGCCCTCTCGATGATCACCATCGCGACGTCGTCGGCGAGACTGCCCGCGGTGTGCCACACCAGTTCCTGGTGGAGCTCGTCCAGGAACTCGACAGGCGTGCTGCCGCGCACCGCTTCCATGGCATCGGGCAGCACGAAGAAGTCGTCGTCGCTGTTGCGGGCCTCGATCACACCGTCGGTGTGCAGCAGCAGGCGGTCACCGGGGACGAAGGGATAGCGGTCCACCTTGCCTTCCGGTGGATCGGTCATGAGTTCCTCAAGGCCCAGTGGTGGCAGCGGGCACCCCGGCGTCAGGGCTTCCGCCCTGCCCTGGTGCAGCATCAAAGGGGGCGGATGGCCGCGGTTGACGACCTCGACCACCGGCTCCTGCGGGACCTGGACGACCAGCGCCGTGACGAACCCCTCCACCCGGTCCTCCGGGGTCGCGCCCGGCGACCGGCGTTCGCGCTCCAGGGCCGCCGCGCACTGGTCCATGACGTCCACCAGGCCCTCGTGGTAGTGGACCGCCTCCCGGAAAGCGCCCAGCACGGCCGCGGCGGCGCGTACCGCGGGAAGGCCCTTGCCTCGGACATCACCGACGATGAGCCTTACCCCGTACCGGGTCTGGATGGCTTCGTAGAGATCGCCGCCGATCTGGGCGCCCGTCTCGGCGGCGAGGTACATGCTGCCCGCGCGCACCGGGCCGATCCGGGCGGGCACCGGTCGCAGCAGCACCTCCTGCGCGGCGGCGGCGATCCTGCGGATCTGGTTGAGCTCGTTCTTTCGGCGCGTACGCGCCGCCCTACTGGTGGTGATGCTCGCGGCGGACACCAGCAGCAGGGCCAGCAGGTTGGTATAGACCTGCTGGGTGCCCCATGCCTGGTTGTAGGTGGCGGTGATCACGCTGATGAGCAGGGCGAAGGCCGCTGCCGCGATGGTCCCCTTGGGACCCATCGTCACCGCCGCCAGTGCCGGCGTCGCTGTCAGCAGCGGTCCCGTGTACATGAAGTGCAGCGGTGTGAGCTCGATGACCACCACCAGGGCCGCGATCACGAAGGGCAGGCACTGCGCGAGCGCCCAGAAGACCCGGTGGCGACCGCTCACATCTGGTCGCACGGATGAGCGGAAGACCGGCCGCATGCCATTCAGCCTGCCTTCTCCGAGCGCACACTTCCACTCATCACGGTCGGCTCACCACGGTCAGCCCGGCGCGGCGCCCGGGGGCAGCGCCCGGCGGACCGCACGAGGCATTCGCCCGCCGTACCCCCGCCGCTCATCCGGCGGCCGCATCCCAGTGCCCCGTGACCGCTGTCCTTGAGGCGCACATGCCGAGCTCCTCACCCCCAGCGGAGGTCAACCCACCCATGGCCGATCTCAACCGCCGCCGCTTCCTCCAGCTCGCCGGCGGTGCCACCGCCGTCACCCTGATGTCCGAGAGCATCGCCCGAGCGGCCGCCATCCCCGCCCAGGGCGGCACGGGCACGATCCAGGATGTCGAGCACATCGTGGTGCTGATGCAGGAGAATCGTTCTTTCGATCACTACTTCGGCGCGCTGAAGGGAGTCCGCGGCTTCGGTGACCCCCGGCCGGTCACCCTGCCGAGCGGCAAGCCGGTCTGGCACCAGTCGGACGGCACGAAAGCGACCCTGCCCTTCCGGCCCCCGGCGGACGACCTCGGTATGGAGTTCCTCCAAGGGCTCAACCACGACTGGGAGGGCGGCCAGAAGGCGTTCAACAAAGGCCGCTATGACCAGTGGGTGCCCGCGAAGACCGCCACCACCATGGCCTATCTGACCCGCGAGGACATCCCCTTCCACTACGCGCTCGCCGATGCCTTCACCCTCTGCGACGCGTACCACTGCTCCGTCATCGGCTCCACGGACCCCAACCGCTACTACCTGTGGACCGGCCACACCGGCAACGACGGCGCCGGAGGCGGGCCGGTGCTCAACAACGCCGAGGCCGGCTACGGCTGGACGACGTACCCGGAGCGCCTCGAAGCGGCCGGGGTCTCCTGGAAGATCTACCAGGACATCGGCGACGGACTCGACGCCGCGGGCTCCTGGGGCTGGATCAAGGACGCCTACCGGGGCAACTACGGCGACAACTCCCTGCTGTACTTCGACACGTACCGCAACGCCCGGCCGGGCGACCCGCTGTTCGACAAGGCACGCACCGGTACGGACGCCAGGAGCGGGGACGGGTACTTCGACCTCCTGCGCGCCGACGTCCAGGCGGGACGCCTGCCCCAGGTCTCCTGGATCGCCGCCCCCGAGGCCTTCTCCGAGCATTCCAACTGGCCGTCCAACTACGGCGCCTGGTACATCTCCCAGGTACTGGACGCGCTGACCTCGAACCCCGATGTATGGGCACGCACCGCCCTGTTCATCACCTACGACGAGAACGACGGATTCTTCGACCATGTCGTGCCGCCGTACGCACCGTCCGGGCCCGCCCAAGGTCTTTCGACCGCCCCGACGGCGCTCGACTACTACCCCGGGGGCTCCGGTTTCACGGCCGGACCGTACGGACTCGGCCCCCGGGTGCCGATGCTCGTCGTCTCCCCCTGGAGCACCGGCGGCTTCACCTGCTCCGAGACCTTCGACCACACCTCCGTCATCCGCTTCATCGAGCGCCGCTTCGGGGTCCGTGAGCCCCAGATCTCCCCTTGGCGGCGCACGGTCTGCGGCGACCTGACGTCCGCGTTCGACTTCGCGCGTACGGAGACCCGACCGGCCGGACTCCCCCCGACCGACGCCTACTTCCCGCCGGACCGTGAGCGCCACACCGACTACCGCCCCACCCCTCCGGCTGTCGGCGCCATGCCCCGCCAGGAGCGGGGCAGCAAGCCGACCCGCCCGCTGAAGTACGCACCCTATGTGGACGGTGCCGCGGACACCGCCGCGGGCACATTCCGGCTCACCTTCAGCGGCGGACCTACCGCGGGTGCGCAGTTCTACGTGACCTCCGCCAACCGCGCCGACGCGCCCTGGACGTACACGGCCGAAGCCGGAAAGTCGATCGCCGACAGCTGGAACACGCGCTACTCGAAGGGCGTCACAGACCTGACCGTGCACGGTCCGAACGGCTTCCTGCGCCGCTTCCGCCATCCCGGCAAGAGCGCGGGTCCCGAAGTGACCGCCCGGCACGACCCCGCCACCGGCGGCCTCGAACTGAGCCTCACCAACGCGGGTGCCGCGGACGCCCGTCTCACCGTCGTCAACACCTACTGCGGCGCGGCCCGGACCCTCACGGTGCGCCCGGGTGCGACGGTGCGGCACAGTGTCGATCTGAGCCGGTGCCGCAACTGGTACGACGTGACGGTCACCGCCACCGGTCAGCCCGACTTCCTGCGCCGCTTCGCGGGTCATGTCGAGACGGGGTCCCCGGGTCTTTCGGACCCTGGGATCCTGACCGTCTGAGGATCCGGCGAGAAGCGGGCAGCGGACGGCACCGGTCCCCCGCGGGCGACCGGTACCGCGGTCTCCGTCAAGTGCGCCGGGCCGGCGCTGCACCGCTACGACGCTATGACGCGTCCCGGACCGTGCCGGTGACCACCGGCCCCGGAACCGGATCCCAGGACTGGCCCCAGGTGAGGACCTGGGCCCGGAGGGACTCCGCCGGCTCGCGCAGCCCGTCCTCGACGGTCGGCAGCTTCACCTCGGTGCTCAGCTTGCCCGCCTCCACACTGGCCGACAGGTAGGGACTGAAGTCGGACATCACGGACAGCGGGCGGGACGGCAGCGGGTCGACGCCGACGGTGTCCCTGAGCCAGCGCGGGTCGACGTCCGTCGTGGACAGCTCCGTGCCCTCGGTCACCGGCAGCAGGAGGAACTCGCCCCGGATGTCGGCGTCAGCGACCGCCGACAGTGAGATCCGCCAGGTCAGGGTCTTGCCCTCGGTGACGTCGGCGGCGATCGGCTTCACCGTGACCTGGGGCATCGGGTCGTCGTTCCGCGCGGTGACTCCGCCCCGGTACGAGCCGACCAGGGCGCCGCGTACCGCCTTCACCAGCATGCTCTGTTCGAGGTCGTAGCCGTAGCGGGTGTTGCCGCGCACCGTGAACGGCACACCGATGTCCTGGCTTCCGGGGCGTACCGTCACCGTGCGGTGGGCGAACTCGCCCGTGTCCGGGTCGGGGACGAACACCCGGATCGTGCCGCTCCCCTGCCCTGAGACATGGACCGGGACACGGTAGGTGCGCATCCCGGAGTCGCCTTCCTTGACCGTGAGCCGGCCGATGTCCACCCGGGGCAGCGCGCTGACCCGCACGGCGGGTGTGCCGGGGCGCCATCCCCATGCGTCGATCAGCCAGGCCTGCCCGGAGCGGCTGCGGGACTTCAGTTCCAGTGTCCTGATGTGCTTCAGGTCGAGCTTGGCCATCGCCGCCGCCGCCAGCGGTACGCGGATCTCGCGCCCCCAGTAGGAAACCGTCCGCTCGCTACCGGGCAGGCCGTCGATCCGTGCCTGGCCGAGGGTCGCCCGCCGGCCCTCGATGTCGGTCACGGCCACCTCCAGTCGGGTGCCGCTGCTGTTGGGCGGCACCATCACGCGCAGCGCCAGTGCGTCGGCACCCGCCAGGGTGACCGGGCTCGCGGGGCGCACGGCAGCCGTGGAACCGGCGCTCGACCAGCGCATGGCGACCGCCTCGCGTCCGGGCTCCGACGGCACGTCCCAGGACGCGAAGTGCGGTGACGCGCCTCCCCCGTCGGCCGACAGGCACCCCTTGCGCCCCGACGGGTCCGCGCCACTCGGTGTGCACAGCCGTCCGGATCCGGTGACGGTCGTCGACGAACCGGGCAGGAAAGCGGCGGTCCGGTGGGCGCCGACCGCATGTGTGAGGACCCGCGCGGGGTCGGCCGACGGCGCACGGCTGCCGGAGCCGTCCAGGAGTGGGAGCACCTTGTCGTCGCCCGCGACGAACAGGCGGGCCGCCGCGGCGATGTAGGTGGCGCCCGCCGCCTGCTGCTGAGTGGCCGTCAGTCGGGTCTCGGCACCCGGGGTGCACACCGGGTCGGGCGTGTCGTCGCCGTATCCGAAGTCGTCTTCGGCCGGTGCCTGCGCCTGGCCGGGGGTCCACTCGCTGTTGAAGTAGTTGTGGTTGGCGCCGACCATGTACACGGCGCTGTGGAGCGCACTGCCGTTGCCGACACCGCGCGTGCCGTCAACGTAGATCTCGCCCTGGAGGTCGGAGACATCGCCGTCACAGCCCGGCAGGATGGTGGTGGACGGCACGTCGGCGGCCGGGTTCTGGCCGAAGATGGTGGGGCCGATGAGGACGTTGCCGCGGATCGTCCAGCGCACCGGGCCCCGGTGGCCGTCCTGGTCGGCGGGGGGCCGGGAGAGGCTGTCGAGCGCGGCGCGGTTGACGCCTTCGCCGCCCCGCGAGTGGCCGACGAGCATGACGCGGGACAGGTCGGCGGGTGCCACTGCGCGGGCCGCGGCCGGTGCGGCGGATCGGCGGGCCGCCCAGTCCGCCCAACGGGCAAGGTGCAGTCGCACCAGTGAGGAGCGGGCCTGCGCACCGCCGTCTTCGGCACGGTAGTCCTGCCCGTTGATGCCGTTGGCGGAGATGGACAGCGTCACATAGCCCTGGGAGGCCAGCAGTCTCTGGGCGCGCAGATAGCCTTGGTGGCTGGGGATCGGCTTGGTGCCGGCCGGGCAGGGCCAGTCACCGGTCACCTCACCCTTGGCGTCGTAGCAGGTGGAGTGGCGGCCGTGCAGGAAGAGCGCGACGGGACGCTTGCCGGGAGCGTCGGCCGGCCCCACCACCGTGGCACGCATCTCGACAGTTTGGGGGAGGCCCGGCAGCCGCACGGACTTGAGGGCGTACTCGCCGCTCGCGGTGCGGTACGTACCCGGCAGTCCGGGGTCCACTGCGTTCGCGGGAGGCTTGGCGCCCTGCGGTGCCGCAGGTGCGGTGGGCACGGGATTTCGCCGGGCGGGGGCGGTGGAGGCAGTGCCCGCGGCGTCCAGCCGACGGCCGCCGGCCAGCGCGCGCAGGTCTGCCTGCGAGTCGATCCGGGCGCCGCCGAGCCGCAGCGTGAACGAGCGCCCGTCGCGGGCAGGCACCGGTCTGCCGAGCAGCCGGTCCCCCGCGTAGAACTCGACGCGCGCGTCGCCCATGGGTACTCGTTCGGATGAGGTCCAGACCACTTGCCTCTCGGCACCCGTGCCGGTGAACCGCCAGCCCTTGGGCAGATTCCCGTCCGCCCTCTCCGGTGGCGCTTCCGCCCGGGAGCCGGCGGGCGTCTGCGCCTGCGCCGGCCCCGGTATCCCGGCGGTGAGCGCGAATATCGCGCCCGCCGCGGCCACCACGCGTACGACACGTATCACCGTGGTCTTCCTCATCATCGGTTCTGCCGGGGCGCCCCGGAGGACGACAACTGTGCGAGGCGGGTTGCCTGTTGACGGGCACGTTGTCGCAAAAGCGACCCCGGTATGTCCGGGCAACTGCCGGAGACGCAGGCTCGCGGACCCGCGCGTGCGTCCGCATCGGTACACGCCGTAGGCGCACCGTTCGATACGGATGGTGACCATGCATAATCAGAGGGAGATGACCTCGTTCATGCGCTTATAGACCGTTTGGGTGGTGCGTCCCGGGGTGCGGTCGTACCGTCGAGTCAGGAGCAACCGCGATCCGGGAACAACCCTGAAGACTGCCGCCCATGGGGAGCCGCAATGGTGAATCACAAGCTCACGACATCACTCATGCTGTGTGCTGCCGCGGTATTCACAGCAGTGGTACCGGCAACGGCTGCCACGGCTGACCCCACGAGCTCACGCCTGGTGGCCGTCGACTGCTTCTCCAATCCGCAGACCCGCCCCGGTGACTTCCTCCTGGCCTGCGGTGACGGCAACAACCGGCTCGTCGATCTGAAGTGGACCACCTGGGGACCGGACTCCGCCGTCGGCAGCGGGATCGACATGGTGAACGACTGTCAGCCCTACTGCGCGGCAGGGAAGTTCCACTCCTACCCGGTGACCGTGAAACTCGACCGGCCGGAGACCTGGCCGGAGCAGCCCGAGTTGAAGCACTTCACCCGGATGCAGCTCACCTACACCGATGACCGCCCCGCGAACACACAGCAGCAGATGACCTACACCCTCTGGGACTGAGGCACACCGCACCCCACGGCCCGTCACCCACCGACGAAGTGACGGGCCGTGCCGTATGCGCGTGGCGCCTGGTGTCGCGCGGCTCGACTGCCACGGTGCCCGCACTCCGCCGACGGGGACTCCCGCCCGACCTGACCCTTCGCCATGGAGAACGATTTATCGACATAGTGGAATATACTGAGTAAAGTTCGCATTCCATTGGCACACTCCGCATCGGTATCCAGATGTGGCGGGAGGCTCCTCGGATGAAGATCCATCCGGGTCGTGCTGTCGCTGCGGCGGTGGCCCTGTCCGTACTCCCCGTGCTCTCCGCCTGCGGGGCGAACGGCGACGCCCAGGAGGAACCGGGCACACCCGCCGCCAAGTCCGGCAGGGCACCCGAGGGCGGCTTCACCGTCGGGGCGCTCTTCCCGGACACCCACACAGCCCGCTGGGCGACCAAGGACAAGCCCCTGATCGAGCAGAGAGTCAAGGCGCTGTGCCCTGACTGCCGGGTGATCAGCGCCCATGCCTCGGCGGATGTGGCCACTCAGCAGCAGCAGATGGAGTCGATGATCGCGAAAGGGGCCAAGGTCCTGATCCTCGACCCGGTGGACCACAAGGCCCTCAGCTCCTCGATCTCCAGGGCCCGCGACGCGCAAGTGCCCGTGGTCTCCTACGACCGTCTCGCCGAAGGTCCCATCACGGCCTACTCCAGCTACGACTCCAAGGAGATCGGGCGCATCCAGGCAGAGCAGCTACTGAAGGCCATGGGGCCGAAAGCCGACGGGGGGCGGATCGTGATGATCAACGGCGACCCCACCGACCCCAACACCGGCGACCTGATGGACGGCGCGCTCGCCGTCCTCAAAGGCAAGGTCGACGTCGCCAAGTCGTACTACACGGCGGGCTGGATCCCGGAGAACGCGTACAAGAACATGTCGGCGGCCATCTCCGAGCTGGGGCCCGGAAACATCGACGGAGTGCTGTCGGCCAACGACGGGCTCGCCGGCAGCAGCATCGCCGCGCTCAAGGCGGCCGGCGTCTCGCCGCTGCCGCCCGTCACCGGCCAGGATGCGGATCTGGCGGCCATCCGGCGCGTCGTCAACGGCGAGCAGTACGTCACCGTGTACAAGTCCTTCGAGGCGGAGGCCGACGCCGCGGCCAGGATGGCCATCGCGCTCGGACGTGGCGAGGAGCTCGACGGCATCGCCACGGACCGCGTCAGCAACGGCACCGACGAGGACATCCCCGCCGTACTCGGGCCGCTCGCCGCCGTAACGGCCGACACGGTCAAGGACATGGTCGTCGAGCAGGGTCTGTACACGGTCGACCAGATCTGCGTTCCCGCCGTCCGCGCCGCCTGCCGCGAGGCCGGGCTCATCGGGTGACGGCCACGCGCTGGCCGGGCGAAGGAGGTGCCGACATGCGGAGCGCACCGCTGCTGGCGCTGCGCGGGATCTGCAAGCGGTTCGGCGCCGTCGCGGCGCTCTCGGACGTCGAGCTGGAGATCCACGCCGGCGAGGTCGTCGCGCTGGTCGGAGACAACGGCGCGGGCAAGTCCACCCTGGTCAAGGTGATCACCGGCGCCGAACCGGCCGACGAGGGAGTCATCGAGTGGGACGGCCGCCCGGTAAAGATCGCCCGACCCCGCGATGCCCAGAGTCTGGGCATCGCCAGCGTCTATCAGGACCTCGCCCTCTGCGAAACCCTCGATGTCGTCGGCAACCTCTTCCTCGGCCATGAGCTCGGCGGCACCGGAATCCTCGATGAGGTGTCCATGGAGCGCCGGGCCTGCGAGCTGGAGCTGCTGGACACCCTCTCCCTCGGCATCCCCAGCGTGCGCGTACCGGTCGCCTCCCTCTCCGCGGGCCAGCGCAAGACGGTCGCGATCGCCCGCGCCCTGATCAGCGAACCGAGGCTGCTGATCCTGGACGAGCCGACGGCCTCGCTGGGCGTCCAGCAGTCCGCCCACTTCCTCGATCGCGTCGACCGGCTGCGGGAGCGCGGCATCGGCGTACTGCTGGTCAGCCACAACCTGGGCGACGTCAAGGCCGTCGCGGACCAGGTCGCGGTGCTCCACCTGGGTCGCAACAATGGTTTTCTGAGCGTACCGACCACGTCCCAGGAACAGATCGTCTCCTGCATCACCGGCGCCACCAACAACGCCGTCACCCACCGGGATGCCCGGGCGTCGGAAGGAGGCAGGTGAAGAGTCCAGAGCCCTCCGGGGACCCCGGCTCCGCCAGGCCCTCCCCCACATCCCCCAACGGGCGCCGCGCGGCCGGTGACGACGGAGGCTTCCGGAGCTACCTCGACCACTTCGCCCGCAAGCTGCGCAGCGGGGAGCTGGGACCGATCCCGGGCATCGCCGGTGTGATCGTGATCTGGATCATCTTCCAGAGCCTCCAGCCGCAGTTCCTGTCGCCCCGCAACCTCTCCAACCTCAGCGTCGACATCGTCGGCACGGGCATGATCGCGCTGGGCATCGTCTTCGTCCTGCTGCTCGGCGAGGTGGACCTGTCCGTGGGCTCGGTCAGCGGGCTCACCGCTGCCGTGTTCGCCGTACTGAACGTGCAACACAGCCTGCCGGAGTGGCTGGCGATCCTCGCGGCCCTTGTCGTCGGCGCGGCGATCGGGGCCGTGCAGGGGTTCTTCGCGGCCAGGATCGGGGTACCGGCGTTTGTCGTCACCCTGGCGGGGCTGCTGGCCTGGAACGGCCTGATGCTGTTCGCGCTCGGCGCGAGCGGCACCATCAACCTCCCGGAGCAGGGCGTGATCTCCGCCCTGACCAGCTACACCTTCCAGGATCCTGCCGTCGCCTACGGGCTCGCGACGCTCGCCGTGGCGGGGTTCGTCCTCGCGTCGTACCAGGGCGCGCGCCGCCGCAGGGCCGTGGGGGTGCTGTCCCGGCCGGTCGGTGTGATCGCCGCACGGACAGCGGCGGTGGCCCTGGTGGCGTTCGGTGCGGCCTATGTGCTGAACCGCTTCGAGGGCCTGCCGCTCGCCCTGCTGGTGTTCCTCGTCTTCGTCGTCGGCCTGGACTTCGTACTGCGCCGTACGTTCTACGGCCGGCGGCTGGTGTCGATCGGCGGCGGAGCCGAGGCCGCGCGGCGCGCCGGGCTGAATGTGGTGTGGCTGCGGATCTCGGCGTTCATGGTGTCCGGCACGATGGCCGCGATCGGCGGACTGTTCCTGGCCTCTCGGGTCGCGGCGGTGGGCCAGACCTCGGGCTCCAGCATCCTGCTGATCAACGCCATCGCGGCGGCCGTGATCGGCGGCGTCAGCCTGTTCGGCGGCCGTGGCACCACCTGGTCGGTGCTGCTGGGCATGCTCGTCATCCAGTCGATCGCCTCGGGCATGGTCCTCGCCGGAATCCCGACACCGATGCAGTACGTGATCACGGGCGGTGTGCTGCTCGCCGCCGTGACTCTCGACTCGCTGTCGCGGCACTCGCAGAAGGCCCACGGCAGGGGGGGGGGGGGGCGCGCCGGGGGGGGGGGGGGGGGGCCCCCCCGGGGGGGGGGGCCCGCCCCGCGGGGTGGGGGGGGGGCCCCCCGC
>NZ_JBHXFA010000139.1:0-19370 GCF_042724175.1 Streptomyces sp. NPDC127084 | reverse complement strand
CCGGGGGGGTAACCCCCCCGCCCGTCCCTGCCGCTCGCGTCTGCCTACCGGTCCTACAGGTTGCCTCGCTTGGCCTGCTCACGCTCGATCGCCTCGAACAGGGCCTTGAAGTTGCCCTTGCCGAAGCCCATCGACCCGTGCCGCTCGATGAGCTCGAAGAACACGGTCGGACGGTCCTGGACCGGCTTGGTGAAGATCTGGAGCAGATAGCCGTCCTCGTCGCGGTCGGCCAGGATCTTCAGCTCCCGGAGGGTCTCGATCGGGACCCGGGTGTCACCGACCCACTCGCCGAGGGTGTCGTAGTACGAGTCGGGCGTGTCCAGGAACTTCACCCCGGCCGCGCGCATCGTGCGCACCGTCTCCACGATGTCGTTCGTGGCGAGCGCGATGTGCTGCACACCGGCGCCGCCGTAGAACTCCAGGTACTCGTCGATCTGCGACTTCTTCTTGGCGATGGCGGGCTCGTTGATCGGGAACTTCACCTTGAGGGTGCCGTCCGCGACGACCTTCGACATCAGCGCCGAGTACTCGGTCGCGATGTCGTCGCCGACGAACTCCTTCATGTTGGTGAAGCCCATGACGTTGTTGTAGAAGGCCACCCACTCGTTCATCCGGCCGAGCTCGACATTGCCCACGCAGTGGTCGATGGCCTGGAAGGTGCGCTTGGCCGGGGGCGCCACCATCGGCTCGACCGCGACGAAACCGGGCAGGTAGGGGCCGTCGTAGCCGGAGCGGTCCACCAGGGTGTGGCGGGTCTTGCCGTACGTGGCGATGGCGGCGAGCACCACGGTCCCGTTCTCGTCCTTGACCTCGTACGGCTCCTCGACGCCGCGCGCGCCGTGCGCGACCGCGTACTCGTACGCGGCCCGGGCGTCCGGCACCTCGATGGCGAGGTCGATGACACCGTCGCCGTGCTCGGCGACATGGTCGGCGAGGAAGCGGCCCCGGTCCGTGGACGGCTTGATGACGGAGGTGAGAACGAAGCGCGCGGCGCCGTTCGTGAGGACGTACGAGGCGGTCTCGCGGCTGCCGTTCTCGGGTCCGGAGTACGCGACGAGCTTCATGCCGAAGGCGGTGGAGTAGTAGTGCGCGGCCTGCTTGGCGTTGCCCACGGCGAAGACGACCGCGTCCATTCCCTTCACCGGGAAGGGGTCGGCCTGCCGTGCGGTGTGAGGGGTCTGTTCCTGGATCTCAGTCATGGCCGCAGACTCCCGCCGATCCACAAGCTGCGCAATAGTTTGTTTATGGGCTGGGCAATCTGCGCAGTCAGTGTCCGAATTGTTCGGGCTATCTGTACATGGTGACCATTCGGGGAGTCTTCGATGACGATTGATCAGCTGGACGGCAAGCTGATTGTGCTGCTGGCACGCGAGCCACGCATCGGCGTACTGGAGGCCTCCCGCCGTCTGGGGGTCGCCCGGGGCACGGTCCAGGCGCGCCTTGACCGCCTCCAGTCCAGCGGGGTCATCCGGGGTTTCGGTCCGGAAGTGGATCCGGCGGCTCTCGGATATCCGGTGACGGCGTTCGCGACGCTGGAGATCAAGCAGGGCGAGGGCACGGATGTACGAGCCCATCTGGCGACCGTCCCCGAGGTGCTGGAGTTGCACACGACGACCGGCCACGGCGACATGCTCTGCCGACTGGTCGCCCGCTCCAACGCGGATCTCCAGCGGGTGATCGACCGGGTGGTCGGCTTCGAGGGGATCGTGCGGGCGTCGACGGCGATCGTGATGGAGAACCCGGTGCGGCTGCGGGTCATCCCGCTAGTGGAACAGGCGGCGGCGGACGCCCGTCGTTGAGCTGCGCACCACTGCCGCGACCTGACGGCCGGGGCCGGGGGCATCGCCGGAGCGGCGGCTCAGCAGGTCGGGACCTTGTCCGAGCCCTGGCCCAGCAGCCGCAGCGCGTCCACGGCGTCCTTGAGCGTCGTCACGGGGATCAGCCGCATGCTCTTGGGCGCCTCGGCATGGGCGTCCATGCACTCGGCCTTGGGCACGAGGAAGACCTTCGCCCCGTCCCGGGCCGCGGCCTGGGTCTTGAGAGCCACCCCGCCGACAGCGCCGACCTCGCCGTTCGGGGTGATCGTGCCCGTGCCCGCGATATCACGGCCCCCGGTCAGATCGCCGCCCGCGCCGTTGCCTTCGATCTTGTCGACGATGCCGAGCGCGAAGAGCAGCCCGGCGCTCGGGCCGCCCACGTCGGCGAGGTTCAGGGTGACCTTCACCTTCGCCGGGTCCTCTTCGAGATATCCGAGTGCCGCACGCACCGCGCTGTTCTGGGACTTCGCCATCTCGGCGGTGTTGTGTTTCTCGATCTCCCTGTCGGACTGCCCCGGCGGGTAGACGGCGTCACGCGGCAGCACCGCGCGGTCGCTGCGGAACCACGCGTCCACCACATCGCCGAAGTCCACATCGGCGGACGGCCCGGTCGCCATGATCGTCGTCATGCGCAGCGCCCCGGCCGGCTGCCTGGTGGGCACGCCGGAGATCGTGATCACCGGCTCGCCCTGGTCCGCCCCCAGCACATTGGTGGTCTGGCCCGGCTGCGCCAGGGTGAAGGGCAACGGTGCGAGTCCGGCTACCGCGAGCAGCGCGGCGACGGGGACGGCGCAGACGGCGAGAGCCCAGGGGCGCGGGAGGCGAGAGAGGAACACGGGTGCCAATCTACGCGGCACCGGACGGGGCAACGAGCCCGGCCCCGGGCGGCCCCGGTCAGCGCAGCGCTTCCGCCACCTCGCGGGCCGCCTCCACCACCCGGGGGCCCACCCGCTCCGGTACGGCCTCGGCGAGCATGACGACCCCGACACTGCCCTCGATGCCCGTCACCCCGATCAGCGGTGCGGCGGCCCCGCTCGCGCCCGCCTCCAGTTCACCGTGGGTGAGGGTGCACACGGGCTCGGTGAGTCCACCCTGGCGGGCGGAGAGTATCGCCTTGCCGGCCGCGCCCCGGTCCAGGGGATGCCGGAACCCCGCCCGGTACGCCACGTGGTAGTCCGTCCAGGTCGGTTCCACGACCGCGACCGCGAGCGCCTCCGCCCCGTCGACCAGGGTCAGATGGGCGGTGGCGCCTATGTCCTCGGCGAGCGAGCGCAGGGCGGGCATCGCCGCCTCCCGTACCAGCGGATGCACCTGCCGGCCCAGGCGCAGCACGCCGAGTCCCACCCGGGCCCGACCGCCCAGGTCGCGGCGGACGAGGGCGTGCTGTTCGAGCGTGGCGAGCAGCCGGTAGACGACCGTCCTGTTGACGCCGAGCCTGTTGGACAGCTCGGTGACGGTCAGGCCGTGGTCGGTGTCGGCGAGCAGCTTGAGGACACGCAGTCCCCGGTCGAGCGTCTGGGAAGTCTCCGCGGTCACGACGCCCCCCTCCTTCGGTCTTCGGAGTGAGTAGCGGCAGCGCTCTCGCGGACCGTTCGGCGGGACCGGTCCCTAGGGAGCAAACCGCACGCACGGAGAGGCCGCCGGAGGTTGTGGCACACCGGCTGCGCTCCGCGGCGGCGCTGCCACGGGGCGTTGTCAATGCGGGGAATGTAGCGACAGGCTCCGCTGAGCGGAAGACCTCGTCCAGAATCCGGGCGTGGGCCGGGGGCGTACGGCAGCCGGTGCCCGCTGTCCGCTGACCGGTGCGGCGCACATGGGGGCTGCTCCGGGGTGTCTCGTACGCCCAGCGGGTCAACGCCGGTCGCGTGGATGCCGTGCGGGGCGCGCGGGTGTTTCAGGGTTGCCCGAACCCGCTGCACACGCCTCGCCTCAGGTGGCCGGAGGAGCGCCGCCGCATCGGCGACGGCGTGCACCGGAACGACCGTACGAGCGTCAGCGCATACGGGTGGCCCACTCCTGCACCTTCTTGATCCGCTCCCGGATCTGACCCGCCGTCGCCTCCGCGCTCGGCGGCCCGCCGCACACCCGCCGCAGCTCGGTGTGGATCACGCCATGCGGCTTCCCGCTCTGGTGCACATAGGCGCTGACCATGGTGTTGAGCTGTTTGCGCAGCTCCAGCAGCTCCTTGTGCGAGACCACGGGCCGCCGCTCGGCAGGCAGCTCCAGCAGGTCGGCCTCCGCGTCCGGCTTCTTGCGGCTGTGCGCGATCTGCCGGGCCTGGCGCTTCTGGAGCAGCATCTGCACCTGGTCCGGTTCGAGCAGCCCCGGGATGCCGAGGTAGTCCTGCTCCTCCTCGCTGCCGGGGTGCGCCTGCATACCGAACTCGGCGCCGTTGTACATCACCCGGTCGAAGACCGCGTCGGACTCCAGCGCCTCGAAGGGCAGCATGTCCTGCTCGCCGGTGTCCTCGTCCTGCTGCTTGTTGGCCTCGTCCATCTCCTTCTCGGACTCGGCGTACGGGTCCTCCTCGCCGTCCTTCCTGGGCCGGTCGAGCACATGGTCGCGCTCGACCTCCATCTCGTTGGCGAAGCCGAGGAGCATGGGGATGGTCGGCAGGAACACGGACGCGGTCTCACCGCGCCGCCGGGACCGTACGAAACGTCCCACGGCCTGCGCGAAGAACAGCGGTGTGGAGATCGTCGTGGCGTAGACCCCGACCGCGAGGCGGGGCACGTCGACGCCCTCGGACACCATCCGGACGGCGACCATCCAGCGGTCGTCGTTCTCGCTGAACTCGTCGATCCGCTTCGACGCACCGGTGTCGTCGGACAGTACGACGGTCGCCTTGCTGCCGGTGATCTCCCGGATCAACTTGGCGTACGCCCGCGCCGAGTCCTGGTCGGAGGCGATGACCAGGCCGCCCGCGTCCGGGATCGACTTCCGGACCTCGCCCAGCCGCTGGTCCGCCGCGCGCAGCACGTTCGGCATCCACTCACCGCGCGGATCGAGCGCGGTGCGCCAGGCCTGCGAGACGGCGTCCTTGGTCATCGGCTCGCCGAGCCTGGCGGCGATCTCGTCGCCCGCCTTGGTGCGCCAGCGCATGTTGCCGCTGTAGGAGAGGAAGATGACGGGCCGCACGACATTGTCGGCGAGCGCGTTCCCGTATCCGTACGTGTAGTCGGCGGCGGACCGCCGGATCCCGTCGTTGCCCTCCTCGTAGGAGACGAACGGGATGGGGTTGGTGTCGGAACGGAAGGGCGTACCGGTGAGCGCGAGCCGGCGGGTCGCCGGCTCGAACGCCTCAAGGCAGGCCTCGCCCCAGGACTTGGAGTCCCCGGCGTGGTGGATCTCGTCGAGGATGACGAGGGTCTTGCGCTGCTCGCTGCGGTTGCGGTGCAGCATCGGGCGCACGCCGACACCCGCGTAGGTGATGGCGACGCCGTCGTACTCCTTGCTCAGCGGGCCCGCGCTGTAGTCCGGGTCCAGCTTGATCCCGATCCGCGCCGCTGCCGCCGCCCACTGCTTCTTCAGGTGCTCGGTCGGCGCGACGACGGTGATCTGCTGCACGACGTGGTGGTGCAGCAGCCAGGACGCGAGGGTGAGCGCGAAGGTCGTCTTACCGGCACCGGGGGTCGCCACCGCCAGGAAGTCGCGGGGCTGCTCCTGGACGTACTTGTCCATCGCCCCCTGCTGCCAGGCACGCAGCTTGCTGGCGGTGCCCCAGGGGGCGCGGCCGGGGAAGGCGGGTGAGAGGTGGTGGGAGTGCGAGGCGGTGGTAGTCACGGTCTCCGGTTCGGGCGCTCGGGTCTACGTGCGGTCGTACGACAACCGGGCCACCCTATCGGTGGCCCGGTGCCCGACCCGGTCGAACCCGGGCGCGTCCCCCGCAGGTGCGGTGAGCGTCACAGCGGTGGCTCGGCCAGCTCCCGCAGCGCCTTCGCGATCGCCTTCACCTCGTCCAGATCGCCCGTGGACACCGCGATGACCAAGCGTTCGGCCGCGTCGATGTCAGGGCGCAACTGCACCTCGTTCATGGCCAGGAACACCATGCAGGAGGTCCAGGCCGTGCGCTTGTTGCCATCGATGAACGGGCGGGTGACGGCGAGCGACTGGAGCAGCGCGGCAGCCTTCTCGAACAGATCGCTGTATGCCTCCTGGCCGTACATCGACGCCGACGGGCGGTGCACGGCCGACTCCAGCAACCCGAGGTCGCGAATGATGACGTCCTGGTCATCCACTGCCGCCGCGGCGATGGCCAGGACGGCTTCCGCGTCCAGGTAGACGTACGTCACTTGAGCCGCTCCAGCAGTTCAGACCACTTGGCCACCTGCTCCTGGGCGGTCTTGCGGACCATGGCCTGGTGAGCGGTTCTGGCGAGGTACTCGTCGACGGCCTTGAGCAGTATGGCGTGCATGCTGGTGCCCTCTTCCTCGGCGCGCCGCTTCAGGGCTTCGGTCTGGTCGTCGCGAAGACGCAGGTTCATGGCCATACCAAAGTGGTACCACCGATGGGGTCAAACTGGTACCACGACTTCCCGGCGCGGTCCCAGCCGCGTCGCCACCCAGACCCCCACCAGCGCCACCGCCGCCATCGGCACGTACACCGCTGCGAACGCCGCCGCGTGCGCACTCTGCTCGGCAGCCCCGGCCGGCACCACATGGGCGCCCACCGCGCCACCGCCCAGGGCCGCGAAGGCGGCGCCGCCGGTGGCGAGCAGCAGCACATTGGACAGTCCGTCGGATATCTGGAGCGCCGCCGAGTTCGCCCCGGACTCCTCCGGCGGCGACAGCTTGAGCAGCAGCACGCTCGTGGAGCTGATCACCAGGCCCATACCGAAGCAGCCCCAACCCCAGGCCACGGCCACGACCACCACCGGCACGGACGGGATCAGCACGGTCGGCGCGGTGGCTATGGCCGCCGTGACCAGCACCATTCCGGCCACCGCGAGGCGCTCGCGATACGGCTCTACGCGCGGCCGGGACTGGACGAACGAGCCCAGCGCCCAGGTCGCCCCGCCCACGGCGAGTGAGAGACCGGCGAGGGTCGGGGAAAGGCCGCGCTGGGTGACCAGCATCAGCGGGACGAAGGACTCGGCGGAGATGAAGGCACCGGCCGCCACCCCGCGCAGCAGCACCACGGACGGCAGCCCGCGGGCCGCACGGTAGGTACCGCGCGGCAGCAGCCCGCGCACCGCGGGCACCAGCAGTGCCGCGCCCGCCGCAGCCGGGAGCAGCGACACCCAGCGCAGGTCCTGCGCGGCGTACTGCATCAGCCCGGTGCCGAGGGAGATGGCCAGCGCCAGCCTGATCCGGCGCCCGTCGAAGCGGGCGGCGCGCACCGCCGCCGGATCGTCGTCCGCCGCCGTGACCGGGCCCGAGGCCATCCGCCGGATCGCGGGCAGCGCGAGCGCCAGCGGCACCAGGACCAGGGGCGGTATGCCGAGAAACACCCAGCGCCAGCCGAGCTGTTCGGTGAGCGTGCCCGCGACCAGCGGCCCGATCACGGACGGGATCACCCAGCTCGCGGCGAAGGCGGCCAGGACGGCCGGCTGGAGGCGCTGCGGGTACGCCCGCCCGACGACGACGTACAGCGCGACGATCACCAACCCGCCGCCCAGCCCCTGGACGGCCCGACCGCCGATGAAGAGCCACATAGTGCCCGCCGTACCGCACAGCAGCAGCCCGGCCGCGAACGCCGAGATCCCCGCCGCGAGCGGACCCAGCGGCCCGCGCCGGTCCGCCCACTGCCCGGCGACGACCATGCCGAACAGACTTGTCGTGAACACCGCCGAGAACCCGAACGCGTAGAGCCCGACCCCGCGCAGTTCCCGCGCGGCGACCGGCATGGCGGTCCCGACCGCGGTCGCCTCGAAGGCGATCAGCAGCACGACGGAGACGATCCCGACACTGAGCGCGCGGTAGCGGCTGCCGAGAACACCGCCGCCGAGCTCTGCGTCGAGGAGCTCGGCGGCGGTGTCGGCCGCACGCGGCTTGAGTGCTGTCATGAGCTCAGGGTAAGGGGCGTCTCTGACATTCGGCCCTGTCGCGAGACGGGACCTGACTCGTCCATCCGCCCTACACCCAGGGACCTACGGCCCGGCACCCGGCGCCGACGACAGGGTCTTGCATGAACCACTGTGAACAGCGCGTTGCAGTCGTATGCCGACCCCGGCCCGGCGCTTGAACGAGCCCGTCCGGCGCTCCTACGGTCGACACCACACGACCGTGTGCCCGAGTGGTTCAGGGGCTCGTCTGCAAAGCGAGTTACATCGGTTCGAATCCGATCACGGTCTCCACTGCCTTGACCCAGGCGAAGCAGAAGAGCGGCGCCCCCGAACGGGCGTCGATCAGCCGTCAGTCAGTCTCGCGACGTCATTGACGCGCACCTCTGCGATCATCCCCGAAACCTCACGATACGGAACCGTCAGGTGCGCGGGCCGGACGTTGGAAACATCGGCCGCCGTTTTCACCAATGAGAGCGTCCCGGTCTGGATCTGCCGGTACCAGTGCACCAGGATCTCCACATGCGAGCCAGGCGGAACACTCACGGAAATCTGCTGGGCTGACGCATATTGCTCTGTGGTTTCGGTTCCCCGACGCAGCTCGAGAGAAGCTGTCAACTCCGCTTCGGCCACCACGACATTCGCCTTGACCGCCTCACTGATTGCCGCCTTGACGTCCCATGCCACAGAACGCCGCCACTGCCGCGAAACAGTCCTCTCGATTCTGATTTCCGCGTGAGTGCTGTTCGCGAACACGCCGATACGCTCTACGGACTCAAGCTCTTGGTCGAATCCACCTGCGGATTTCTCGGCGAGCTCCCAGCGGGTCTCACTCGAATTTCCACGATTCAGCAGGGACATGGCGACGGAGAAAGCGATAGGCACAACGAACTGGATCACTTAGTGCCCCCACGGATGAGCGATCACACGGGCCCCGCGACGCACAACGGTCGCCCTTTGGTTGACCTCAGGTGACCAGCATGGCACATCTCTTATCGATTGGTGTCCTTCGTGAAACACCGGGTGCTGTGGGTGCAATTGCGTCGGAAGAAAGAAGAAATGCGCGAATCAGCGTCCGCCCAGTGCGACCTGCGCGGCGAGTCGCCGGACCCCGTCGAGCGACGCATCGTCGTCGGGCCGGTCGAACGCAGTCCTCAACGGCGCCACTCGCCGGACGACGCAGCGGCGCGGCGCTGTGCCGCGCCTCGCCGCCCTTCGCCTGACGGCGCGTCGCGCGCCGTGTCACGAGGGCTACGAGCCGACCGCCGCCACCGCTGCCTGGGGCCGGATCGGGAGACGGTTGACCGGGCGGCCCGTGGCTGCGCGTACCGCGGAGGCGACGGCCGCCGGGGAGGTGACCACCGGGACCGCGCTGGCGGCCTTGGCACCGAAGGGGGCCACCACGTCGCGCTCTTCGATGAGTGTGACGATGCGGATGTCAGGGGCGTCGAGGGCGGTCGGCAGCGCGTAACCCGTGAGATCGGGATGGCGGATCAGACCGCGGGCGGTGCGCAGGTTCTCGGTGAGGGCCGCGCCGACGCCCTGGGTGACGCCCGCCTCGATACGGGCCGCGAGCTGGGCCGGGTTGAGCACACGGCCGACGTCCTGGGCGACCGCCATCTCGACCACGCGCACGGAACCGAGTTCGATGTCGACGTCCACGACCGCGCGGATGGCGCAGAAGGCGAGCCCGACGAAGGCGTCACCCTGCCCCTGGCCGTCCAGCGGCTCGGTGGGGTGCGGGCGGCACTGGGCGGTGGCCCAGAGCTCCTTGCCGTTCATCGCCTCGGTGACGGTCGTGGACAGCACACCGTCATACGAAGTGATCTTGCCGTCCGTGATCTGGAGCAGTTCGGTGGACATCCCGAACTTGTGCGCCAGCGGCTGGAGCAGTTGGGTGCGGACCATCCTCGCGGCACGCTCGACCGCGCCGCCCGAGACCCAGGTGTGGCGGCCGTGAGTGGCCGGGCCCGCCGGGGGCTGGTCGGTGTCGACGGGCGCGATATGCACCTCGTCGATGCCCAGGGTCTCCTGGACGATCTGCCGGGCGAGTGTGGCGAAGCCCTGGCCGGTCTCCACAGCCGCGCAGATGACCGTGGCCACACCGTCCTGGACCTTGACCGTCGCTGTCGAGACCTCATCCGTGCCCTCGGCGCCGAGCATATGGACCATGCCCAGCGCGTAGCCGACGCCGCGGCGCACCGCGCCCGGTTCGCCCGCCCCTTCGGGGCCGCCCGGGAGCAGCCAGGCGTCCTCCGGGGTGTCCAGGGGCAGCGGCGGCAGCGGGAAGTCGCGTACGGCCTGGAGCAGTTCCGCGACCGGGGCGGGGCAGGTGACCGTCTGGCCGGTGGGCAGCAGGTCGCCGGTGGCGAGCACGTTGCGCATCCGCAGTTCGAGCGGATCGAGGCCGAGCTTCGCCGCGAGCTTGTCCATCTGCGCCTCGTACGCGGCGCACACCTGCATCGCGCCCTCGCCCCGCACATGGCCGGACGGCGGGTTGTTGGTGCGTACCGCCCAGCCCTCGATGAAGGCGTGCGGCACGACGTACGGTCCGCAGGCGAAGGCCACGGCGGCGGCCAGGGACTCCGACGAGGCGTCGGCGTAGGCCCCGGCGTCCAGCAGGATCTGGGCCTCCACCTTCACCAGGCGGCCCTCGGCGTCGGCGTGGTGGCGGTAGCGCAGCAGGGTGGGATGGCGGTGGGCGTGGCCGAGGAAGGACTCCTCGCGGGTGGCCGTCAGCTTCACCGGGCAGCCGGTTCTGAGTGCCAGCAGCCCGAGCGGGATCTGGAAGCCGGGGTCCTCGCGGTCGCCGGTCGCGCCGGGCACGCCCGTGACGACCACCTTCACCTGATCGGGAGCGAGCCCGAAGCAGGCGGCGGCCAGATCGCGGTCGGTGTGCGGGTCGGTCGACGCGGTGTAGATCTCCACGCCGCCGTCGGGGCGCGGCACGGCGAGGCCCGCTTCCGCCCCGATGGGGGCCGGGTCCTGGCGGCCGATCCGGTAGAGGCCCTCGACTACGGTCTCGCCGGACACCGCGGGGTCGCCGTAGCTGAGCGGGATATGCCGGATCAGATTGCCGTCGGGGTGCAGCGGTTCCGCGGAGAACGCCTGCTCGGGGTCGGTGACCGGTTCGAGGATCTCGTACTCGACCGTGATCGCGGCTGCCGCGAGCCGGGCCGTGTCGGGATGGTCGGCGGCGACGGCGGCGATCGCCTCGCCGTGGTGGCGGACCAGGTCGGACGCGAAGACCGGGCGGTCGGCGACAGTGCGTCCGTACGCCGCGTCACCGGGGACGTCGGTGTGCGTGACGACGGCCCGTACGCCGGGCATGGCGGCGGCGGCGGAGGTGTCGATGGCGGTGATACGGGCGTGCGGGTGCGGGGAGCGCAGGAGCGCGGCCCACAGCAGGCCCTCCGCCCACAGGTCGGAGGCGTACGGGAAGGTGCCCTCGGTCTTGGCACGGGCGTCGGCCTGCGGGAGCGAGGCGCCCAGTCCGTGGGCGGGCGGCTCCTGCCCGGGGCCGTCGGCCGCCAGGGGCGTCGCGGTGGTGGATGTGGCCGCGGTGGTGGCCGCGTCGTTGCTCACGCCATGCCTCCGTCATGCGGGTGGAGCGGCTGCACACTGCCCGCCCCCGGGGGTGCCTGGTGCGGGATGCGGGCGACCGCCTCGGCGCCGGGCTCGAAGGCCTCGGCAGGCTCGGCGGCGGACTCGCGCTCGGCGACGACCTCGCGCACGGCGTCCAGGACCCCGCGGTAGCCGGAGCAGCGGCAGAGGTTGCCGCACAGCGCCTGTCGGGTCTCCAGCTCGGTGGGGGCGTGGTTGCCCTCCAGCAGATCGTGGACGGTCATGGCCATGCCCGGGATGCAGAAACCGCACTGGACCGCGCCGCGGGCGGCGAGGGCGCGCTGCACATCGGAGGGCTCGCCGTCCACGGCGAGGCCTTCGACCGTGCGGACCTCGGACCCGGCCGCGGTGGCCGCGGGGACGAGGCAGGAGGCCACCAGCCGGCCGTCGACCTGGACGTTGCACGCGCCGCACTCGCCCTGCGAGCAGCCGTCCTTCGCGCCCGCGAGGCCTAGGCGCTCACGCAGGACGTAGAGCAGGGACTCGCCGACCCAGGCGTCCGTGACGGGTCGGTCGGCACCGTTCACCCGCAGGACGTACGAGGTGGTCGGGTGCTCGTCTCCGTGCGGGGAGAGCGGGGCGGACGCGGACGGCGCTTCCGCTACCGGGGCTTCGGTCCGGCCTTCGGCGGGAACTTCGGCCTGGGCCGATTCGGCGGTCCCGGCAGCCTCCGCTTCGGTCTTCTCGACGGGCTCGGCACTGCTGGACTCGGGCTGCGCGGTCTCCGCCGCGGCCTCCGCCTCTGTATACGTATCCGCATCTGTGTCCGCCGTCGCCCAGGGCGCCGCAGCGCCACCGGGCAGGGTCGCCGGATAGGACGCGGGCTCCCCGGAGACCGGAGTCTGCTCGGGAGCCGGCTCATAGGCGTTCGGCTCCGCCGAAGGCGCCGCCCAGGGCGCGGGCGCACCACCCGGCAGGGTGGCCGGCGGTGTGCGGTCACCCCAGTGGGACGCCAGCGCGGAGGAGGAGTACTCCCCCGACTCGTCCGGAAGGTCACCCTGTGCCAGCGGGATGGTCCACTGCCCGGTGAGCTCGGTCGCCTCGCCGCGCGAGGTGTCCTCGTGCGCCGTCTCGCCGGGCGGGGCGGTCTCGTCGCCCCGCTGCGGGTGCACCGCGTCCGGGAACGTCCACTGCGCGGTCGCTTGCGGGTCGCCCGCTTCGGGCTCGGGCCAGGACGGCGTGGCGCTCTCCGCCGGAGTCAGCGGCATGATCATGGGCGGGGGTACGAAGCCGTGGCCGGGCGCCGCGAGCGGAGCGTCCATGGCTCCGTCCGGGGGCAGTTGGACGAACGCCGTCATATCGGAGTCGTACTCGCCCTGCGGGATGGGCTGCCAGCGGCCCCGGCGCTGCTCACGCGTTTCCTGCGCCGCCTGTTGCCGCTCATGCGCGTGCTGCTGCTCTTCCGACCGCTGCGAGCCGTTGTCTTCCGTGGTCACGAAAGCGCCCTCCCCAGTGCTCGTCGGGCCAGCGCGGCGACCGTGCGCCGCAGGTGCAGGATCGCGGGCGGCATCTGCTCGCCCCCGTCCGGGTCCGGGATGCAGGCCGCCGCCACGTACTCCCCGAAGGCGGTCAGCGCCTCGGGCGCCAGCCCGCGCTCACCGTCCCAGTCGATCAGCGACGCGATCCACCGCTCCGCCTCCAGCGGGCGCAGCGGCATCGGAGCGATCGCTCCGACCGCGCACCGCACACCGCGCCGGGCCGGGTCGAGTACGACGGCGACGGACGCGGAGGCACGGCCGGGGCCGGTGCGCCCGGTGACCTTGAGGAACACCTGGGGAGCGTGCAGCAGCGGCACACGTACAAAGCCGATCAGCTCGGCCGGACCCAGCATGTCCCGGCCGGCCAGCAGATGGGAGACCGGCAGCTCGCGGCGGGCACCGCCAGGGCCGGCGACGATCAGCTCCGCCTCCAGGGCGGCGAGCACGGGCAGGGTGTCTCCGGTGGGGGCCGCGGTGGCGATGTTGCCGCCGAGGGTGCCCGCGTTGCGGATCTGCGGCGGTCCCGCGGCGCGCGCGGACGAGGCAAGGGCGGGGATCAGCGCGGCGAAGTCGGGCCTGCCCATCCGGGCGTGGGTGAGTCCGGCGCCGAGCAGCGCGTGTCCGTCCTGGTACTGCCAGCCGCGGATCTCGTTGATCCGGCCGAGGCCGACCAGACCCGCGGGCCGCAGCCGGCCCTTGTTGACGGCGGCCATCAGGTCCGTGCCACCCGCGACCGGCACGGCGGCGGGCATGGCGCTGAGCGCCGCCACGGCCTCGTCGAGCGAAGCCGGCAGCGTCACGGGCTGCGTCGCCTGCGATGCGTGCGTGGTCAACCCAGCTGCCCCTTCCCGGTGTCCCGGCTGTCCGAGCTGTCCGACTGTGTTGCCGTACCGTACGTGCTCACGGCCCGGAGGTGGCAACTCTGGCACATCTTCCGAACAGTCCGGCGCGAGGGTCTGCGACTCGGACGAGCGGCGCATCGGTGTCGGCCACCCCATAGGCGGGGGATCGTCCGGTATGCCGTGACGGTGCTGTCACATGCGGGTTATCGCTCTTCCGCGGTCCTTGTACGACTTTTCCCTGTTGCCGTCCACAGTGTCAGGCAGCACCCCGCATGGCACCCCCTTGTTGCCGGGCTCACACGATTGGGGGCGACTACTCGATCTGGCGTCCGAGGAGTCCGGTCGGTGACGGGGTTGCCGGGGACGCCCGTACGCGGACGACCTCCGGTAGCGCGCCCGCAGCGCGCCTCCGGAGGCCGTCCGACGCGGAAGGACCGGAATGGACCCGGATGCTGCCGATGGAACCCACGGAACTCATGGGCCCCTATGGACGAGGAGGACGCCGACGGAGCGGTGGGCGGGAAGCACCGACCCCGCCCCGGCCGGGCCGGCGGCTTACTTGCCCTTGCCGCCGCCCTTGTCCTTGCCCTGGTCGCCACCCGAGCCCATCGACTCGTAGATCTCCTTGCACATCGGGCAGACCGGGTACTTCTTGGGGTCGCGCCCCGGCACCCAGACCTTGCCGCACAGTGCCACCACGGGAGTGCCGTCGAGGGCGCTCGCCATGATCTTGTCCTTCTGGACGTAGTGGGCGAAGCGCTCGTGGTCGCCGTCGCCATGCGACACCTGCGGTGTCGGCTCTACGAGGGTGCCCGTACCTGCCCCGCGCTCGGGCTCAAGAGTGCTCATGAGTGTCAAGGGTACTTAAGGGCGGCCGCTTCAGTTGAGCGAAGGGTCGTCCGGATATGTGGCGACCATCGCCAGCTCGCCGCGCTGGCGGCGCAGCACCGCCCGCCACAGGCTCTCCGGGCGCGGCGCCGACACGTCGCCGGGCTCCGACTCGACCACGTACCAGGCGCCCTCGGTGAGCTCGTCCTCCAGCTGTCCGGGACCCCAGCCCGCGTACCCCGCGAAGATACGCAGCGAGCCGAGGGCCGACGCGAGCAGCTCGGGTGGGGCTTCCAGATCGACCAGGCCGATCGCCCCGTACACCCGGCGCCAGCCGAGCGGGCCCTCGTCGCCGGGGATGACGGCGATACCGAGGGCCGAGTCCAGCGAGACGGGGCCGCCCTGGAAGACCACGCCGGGCTCGCCCGCCAGGCTCGCCCAGGGTTCCAGGATGTCGCCGACGACCACGGGCGTGGGCCTGTTCAGGACCACGCCGAGCGAACCCTCCTCGTCGTGGTCGAGCAGGAGCACCACCGCGCGGTCGAAGTTCGGATCCGCGAGGGCCGGAGTGGCGACGAGCAGCCGCCCTGTGAGGGAGGACACCTCGGTCATGCGAGACATGATCCCGCATCTTCGCCTTCGGCGGGGAGCGGCCTGCGGAGTGCGGACCGCACAACGGACCGTAACCCTCCGCTTATGTGGGGGAACAGAACGTACCGTGTCGGATTCATTACGCATACGAGGTGCCCTTGGCCTTATGGAACACGGGTAGGAGGGCCTTAACCTTTTCCCTGGCCCCTGCCCGCCCTCCCCCTCGCCACCGCTGAGAGGGGGACCTCCGGAACGCGAGATTCATGACCGGCACAGACGATGTACTGCTTGTCCACGGCGGAACCCCGCTGGTGGGCGAGATCCGCGTCCGCGGCGCCAAGAACCTGGTGCCGAAGGCCATGGTCGCCGCGCTGCTCGGCAGCGGGCCGAGCCGACTGCGCAATGTGCCCGACATCCGCGATGTGCGGGTGGTGCGCGGGCTGCTCCAGCTGCACGGCGTGACGGTGCGGCCCGGTGACGAGCCCGGCGAGCTGGTACTCGATCCGACGTATGTCGAGAGCGCCAACGTCGCCGACATCGACGCACACGCGGGCTCCTCCCGGATCCCGATCCTCTTCTGCGGACCGCTGCTGCACCGCCTGGGCCACGCGTTCATCCCCGGCCTCGGCGGCTGCGACATCGGCGGTCGGCCGATCGACTTCCACTTCGACGTGCTGCGCCAGTTCGGCGCGAAGATCGAGAAGCGTGAGGACGGGCAGTACCTGGAGGCCCCGCAGCGGCTGCGGGGCTGCAAGATCCGGCTGCCGTACCCGTCGGTCGGCTCGACCGAGCAGGTGCTGCTGACGGCCGTGCTCGCCGAGGGCGTCACCGAACTGTCCAACGCGGCCGTGGAGCCGGAGATCGAGGACCTCATCTGCGTGCTGCAGAAGATGGGCGCGATCATCTCGGTGGACACCGACCGAACGATCCGGATCACCGGAGTCGAGCGGCTCGGCGGTTACACGCACCGGGCGCTCCCGGACCGCCTGGAGGCCGCCTCCTGGGCCTCCGCGGCGCTGGCGACCGAGGGCAACATCTATGTGCGCGGAGCGCAGCAGCGCTCGATGATGACCTTCCTGAACACCTACCGGAAGGTCGGCGGCGCCTTCGAGATCGATGACGAGGGCATCCGTTTCTGGCACCCCGGTGGCTCGCTCAACGCCATCGCCCTGGAGACGGACGTACACCCCGGCTTCCAGACGGACTGGCAGCAGCCGCTGGTCGTGGCCCTGACGCAGGCGGCGGGTCTGTCGATCGTGCACGAGACGGTGTACGAGTCGCGGCTGGGCTTCACCTCGGCGCTGAACCAGATGGGCGCGCACATCCAGCTGTACCGGGAGTGCCTGGGCGGCTCCGACTGCCGCTTCGGCCAGCGCAACTTCCTGCACTCGGCGGTCGTCTCCGGCCCGACGAAGCTCCAGGGCGCGGACCTGGTCATCCCGGACCTGCGGGGCGGGTTCTCGTATCTGATCGCGGCGCTGGCGGCGCAGGGCACCTCCCGGGTGCACGGGATCGGCCTGATCAACCGCGGCTACGAGAACTTCATGGAGAAACTGGTGGAGCTGGGCGCGAAGGTCGAGCTCCCGGCGGGCGCGGTGGTTTGAGCCACGCTGCGGCACTGATGGCGGGTGTGTGGCCCCGGCTGTGACTGTGACAGTGACAGCCGGGGCCACACCCGTTTCGGTGAGCGCCTGCCCCGCTGGGAAGGCCCCCCGGAAACGCACAGAGGGGCGACCGCCCGGTCCCGGGTGGTCGCCCCTCGCACGATGCGCGCGGACGCGTCACGCACGCGTCGTGAGGCGTCGCGAGGCCTCGCGGAGTGCCGCGGTGCTCGCGGGTCGCCTTACTTGCCCTTGGCGGCTTCCTTGAGCTTCGAGCCCGCGGAGACCTTCACGCTGTAGCCGGCCGGGATCTGGATCGGGTCGCCGGTCTGCGGGTTACGCGCGGTGCGAGCGGCACGGTGGGTGCGCTCGAAGGTGAGGAAGCCGGGGATGGTGACCTTCTCGTCGCCCTTGGCGACGACCTCGCCGACGGTCTCGGCGAGAGCGGCCAGCACGGCGTCGGCGTCCTTGCGGGTCACCTCGGCGCGGTCGGCCAGCGCGGCCACCAGCTCACTGCGGTTCATGTTCTTACTCCCGTGTTCTTCTTGCCTATGAGGCGTGCCAAGCGGCGGAGCCGCATATCGGACACAGCGAAGCCGATGCTGCCAGGGTGCTCGGACATCCCCGGACCCGGGTCTGTTCGGCAGACCCTCCGCGTCCATGGGGTTCCCCCTAGGGCGCAGGCCCTCAGAGGAGCATCCTGCCCCCACCACCGGCGGGAAAGCCAATCCGGCACCCTCCGGAGTCACACGAAGAGCGCCACCGCCCCGTCGTGGTGACGTTCCGTCGACTCCCTCGCGACTCCCCGGAGCCATGGGCCACGGCTGGCCGGCAGGTCGTACGACACAGCCGGCCGCGGGCTCATGGTCCGCCACCCTAGAGGGGTGTTCCCGGCTCGCGACCGGCGACGCGCCGAGCGCGGGTCAGCCCGGCGTGGGTTCGGTCACAACCGCGCCGCCGGCGGCGCCCGCGGTCGTACCGGCCGCCTTCGCGGCTTCGCGCACGGCTCCCGCCACCGCCCCGGCGACCTTGTCGTTGAAGACGGACGGAATGATGTAGTTCGGGTTCAGCTCGTCCTCGGTGACGACACTCGCGAGGGCCTTCGCCGCCGCGAGCATCATGTCCGTGTTCACCGTACGGGACTGCGCGTCGAGGAGCCCGCGGAAGACTCCGGGGAACACCAGTACGTTGTTGATCTGGTTGGGGAAGTCGGAGCGTCCGGTGGCCACAACTGCCGCGGTCTGGCGCGCGGTTGCCGGTTCGACCTCCGGGTCCGGATTCGCGAGCGCGAACACGACGGCGTCGTCCGCCATGGCCGCGACATCCTCGGCGCCCAGGACGTTGGGCGCGGAGACGCCGATGAACACGTCGGCGCCCACGACGGCCTGCTTCAGAGTGCCGGTGACGCCTTCGGGGTTGGTGTTGTCGGCGATCCAGCGCAGCGCCGTACCCGGCGCCGCGTCCACGAGGTCCTCGCGGCCCGCGTGCACCACGCCGTGGATGTCGGCGACGACGGCGTGCTTGACGCCCGCCGCGATGAGCAGTTTGAGGATGGCCGTACCGGCCGCGCCCGCACCGGACATGACGACCCGTACGTCACCGATCGCCTTGCCCACCACGCGCAGCGCGTTGGTGAGCGCGGCGAGCACCACGATGGCGGTGCCGTGCTGGTCGTCGTGGAAGACCGGGATGTCGAGGGCCTCGCGCAGCCGCGCCTCGATCTCGAAGCAGCGGGGCGCGGAGATGTCCTCCAGGTTGATCCCGGCGAAGCCGGGCGCGATCGCCTTGACGATCTCCACGATGGCGTCGGTGTCCTGGGTGTCCAGGCAGATCGGCCAGGCGTCGATGCCTGCGAAGCGCTTGAAGAGGGCCGCCTTGCCCTCCATCACCGGCAGCGCGGCCTTGGGGCCGATGTTGCCGAGGCCGAGTACGGCGGAACCGTCCGTCACGACGGCGACGGAGTTGCGCTTGATGGTGAGGCGGCGCGCGTCCTCGGGGTTCTCGGCGATCGCCATGCAGACGCGGGCCACACCCGGCGTGTAGACCATGGACAGGTCGTCACGGTTGCGGATGGGGTGCTTGGACTGCATCTCGATCTTGCCGCCGAGGTGCATCAGGAACGTACGGTCGGAGACCTTGCCGAGGACGACGCCCTCGATGCCCCGCAGCTTCTCGACGATCTCGTCGGCGTGCGTGGTGGATGTCGCCGCGATCGTGACGTCGATACGCAGCTTCTCGTGACCGGATGCGGTGACGTCGAGGCCGGTGACCGATCCACCCGATGACTCGACCGCCGTGGTGAGCTGGGAGACCGCGGTTCCGCTCGCGGGCACCTCCAGCCGGACCGTCATCGAGTACGAGACGCTGGGCGCCGTTGCCATGGCCGGGTTCCTCTGCTTTCCCTAGCTTCATCGAGCTTCATTGCTCATGACCCGCCCGGCGAAGGCCGGACAGGCTTTCCGATCGTCGCACCTACCTGCGAGTAGCTGGTAATACTGTTGCTTTTGTTCTCGGAAAGTGTTTTCCACATTACGAGAACACCCCGGGAATCGGGAAACGAAGAGGCCCGCGTCACCCTGAGGGTGACG
>NZ_JBHXFA010000138.1:0-19374 GCF_042724175.1 Streptomyces sp. NPDC127084 | reverse complement strand
GCCCGGCCCACGGCCGTCGCGTCCCCTGTCCGGGGGTTTTTCAAGATACTCGTTCGCGATCCTTATGAGGACCCCGTACGGGACTACTTCTTGCGGCGGCGGCCGCCCGTGCTCTTCTGGGCCTTGCGGCGCTCCGCACGCGTCATCCCGTCCGACTGGGACCGCGCCGGCGCCTCATCGCTGGTGAAGTCGCCTTCGATGATTCCGCCCTCGCCGTCGACCGTCGGCGCCGAGAAGTGCAGCCGGTCGGGGCGCTGCGGGGCGTCCAGGCCCTTGGCGCGGATCTCGGGGCGCCCGGCGCCCGCGGGCACCGCGTCCTCCTTCCGGAGGGAGGCCTTCTCGGCCGCGTCCTGCACCGGTACCTCCTCGACCTGCTGCTCGACCTGGACCTCCAGGTTGAACAGATAGCCGACGGACTCCTCCTTGATGCCGTCCATCATCGCGGTGAACATGTCGAAGCCCTCGCGCTGGTACTCGACCAGCGGGTCCTTCTGGGCCATCGCCCGCAGACCGATGCCCTCCTGGAGGTAGTCCATCTCGTAGAGGTGCTCGCGCCACTTGCGGTCCAGCACGGACAGCACCACGCGCCGCTCCAGCTCGCGCATGATCTCCGAGCCGAGCTGCTTCTCGCGCTCTTCGTACTGCTCGTGGATGTCATCCATGATCGACTCGGAGATGAACTCGGCGGTGATACCGGCACGGTCCCCGGCCGCGTCCTCGAGCTCCTCGATGGTGGCCTTCACCGGGTAGAGCTGCTTGAAGGCGCCCCACAGACGGTCCAGGTCCCAGTCCTCGGCGAAGCCCTCGACGGTCTCCGCCTGGACGTACGCGTCGATGGTGTCGTCCATGAAGTGGCGGATCTGCTCGTGCAGGTCCTCGCCCTCCAGCACCCGGCGGCGCTCGGCGTAGATGACCTTGCGCTGGCGGTTGAGCACGTCGTCGTACTTCAGGACGTTCTTACGCGTCTCGAAGTTCTGCTGCTCGACCTGCGACTGGGCGGACGCGATCGCGCGCGTCACCATCTTGTTCTCGATCGGCACATCGTCCGGAACGTTGGCCATGGACATGACCCGCTCTACCATCTGCGCCTTGAACAGACGCATCAGGTCGTCACCGAGCGAGAGGTAGAAACGGGACTCGCCCGGGTCGCCCTGACGGCCGGAACGACCGCGCAGCTGGTTGTCGATGCGCCGCGACTCATGCCGCTCGGTACCCAGCACATAGAGGCCACCGAGCGCCTTGACCTCCTCGAACTCCGCCTTGACCGCCTGCTCGGCCTTCTCCAGGGCGGCGGGGAGGCCGGCGGCCCACTCCTCGACGTGGTCGACCGGGTCGAGGCCCCGCTGGCGCAGCTCCGCCTCGGCGAGGTCGTCCGGGTTGCCGCCGAGCTTGATGTCCGTACCACGGCCGGCCATGTTCGTGGCGACCGTGACCGCGCCCTTGCGGCCGGCCTGCGCGACGATCGAGGCCTCACGCTCGTGCTGCTTGGCGTTGAGCACCTCGTGCTGGATGCCGCGCTTGCTGAGCTGCTGCGACAGGTACTCCGACTTCTCGACCGACGTCGTACCGACGAGGATCGGCTGGCCCTTCTCGTGCTTCTCCGCGATGTCGTCCACGACGGCCTCGAACTTGGCCACCTCGGTGCGGTAGATCAGGTCCGACTGGTCCTTGCGGACCATGGGCCGGTTCGTCGGGATGGGCACGACGCCCAGCTTGTAGATCTGGTGGAACTCGGCGGCCTCGGTCATGGCCGTACCGGTCATACCGGAGAGCTTGCCGTACAGGAGGAAGAAGTTCTGGAGGGTGATCGTGGCGAGCGTCTGGTTCTCGTCCTTGATGTCCACCCCTTCCTTCGCCTCGATCGCCTGGTGCATGCCCTCGTTGTAGCGGCGGCCGGCGAGGATACGGCCGGTGTGCTCGTCAACGATCATGACTTCGCCGTCGATGACGACGTAGTCCTTGTCCTTCTTGAAGAGCTCCTTCGCCTTGATGGCGTTGTTCAGGTAGCCCACCAGCGGGGTGTTCACCGACTCGTAGAGGTTGTCGATGCCCAGCCAGTCCTCGACCTTGGAGACACCGCTCTCGTGGATGGCGACGGTGCGCTTCTTCTCGTCTACCTCGTAGTCGCCGGTCTCCTCGATGCCCTTCAGCGGGTTGCCGGGCTCGCCCTTGGCAAGGCGGGTGACCAGCTTGGCGAAGTCGCCGTACCACTTGGTCGCCTGGTCGGCCGGGCCGGAGATGATCAGCGGCGTACGGGCCTCGTCCACGAGGATCGAGTCGACCTCGTCGACGATCGCGAAATTGTGGCCGCGCTGGACGAGCTCCTCCTGCGACCACGCCATGTTGTCGCGCAGGTAGTCGAAGCCGAACTCGTTGTTGGTGCCGTACGTGATGTCGCAGGCGTACATCTCGCGGCGCTGGGCCGGAGTCATGTTGGCCAGGATGCAGCCGACGGACAGCCCGAGGAACTTGTGGACCCGGCCCATCATCTCGGAGTCGCGCTCGGCCAGGTAGTCGTTGACCGTGATCAGGTGGACGCCCTTGCCAGAGAGGGCGTTCAGATACGCGGGGAGGGTGCCGACGAGGGTCTTGCCCTCACCGGTCTTCATCTCGGCGACATAGCCGAGGTGCAGGGCGGCACCGCCCATCAGCTGCACGTCGTAGTGACGCTGGCCGAGGACGCGCTTGGCGGCCTCGCGGACGGTCGCGAAGGCTTCGGGGAGCAGGTCGTCCAGGCTCTCGCCGTCTGCGAAGCGCTCCTTGTACTCCTCGGTGAGCGCCCGCAGCTCGGCGTCCGAGAGGCTGACGAAGTCCTCTTCGACGGAGTTGACCTGGTCCGCGATGCGGTGCAGTTTGCGCAGGATCTTGCCTTCGCCTGCACGCATGAGCTTGTTGAAGACGGACACTGAGGCGGGTCTCCTTGCCGGTCGGGCCTGGCACTGGGTCGTGTGATGGACACTGGCGCGGGCACGGCAGGTAGGCCCCACCGCACCGGCCATCGTAAGCGAGGACCCCGCCGCGCCGGGAGGTCCGCCCCCGGGGCACGCCCAGCGGTGTCCGGGGAACCCCCGCAGCGAAGCCGAGTACCGCTCTTCTAAGGATGAACGCTCGGAAGGCGCGGAAGGTGCCGCCGCTGCCGAAAAGTGCTCGCACGGCAGACGGATGGTGAGAAGAATCCCCGTATGGACCCCATCAGTCTCACCACCGAGCGGCTGAAGCTGTGCGCGTTCACGGCGGACGACGTCGAGGACGTGTACGCGGCGTGCCAGGACCCCGGCATCCAGCGCTGGATCCCGGCGATCCCCATCCCGTACGAAAGGAGCGACGCGGCCGACTTCGTCGGCCTGACCGTGCCGACCGGCTGGCGCGACGACACGGCATACTCCTTCTGCGTACGCCTGCGCGACGGTGGCTCACTGGTCGGCTCCGCCGGTCTGCACCATCCGCGCGAGGGCGGGTGGGAGGTCGGCTTCTGGACCGCACCCGAGCACCGGGGCCGCGGTTACGCCACCGAGATCACGCTGGCGCTGGCGCGCTGGGCCTTCACCGAGCTGGGAAGCGTGCGCCTGGAGTGGCGCGCCCAGGTGGGCAACGCGGCATCGCTCGCGGTGGCCCGGAAGGCCGGCTTCACGGTGGAGGGCGTCAACCGCGCGGCCATACGGGACCGCGGGACGGTCCGGGACGGCTGGGTCGCCTCGCTGCTTCCGTCGGATCTCGGACTGGCGTCGGCCCTCCCCTATCTGTCGGCCCCTGCGTCGGCGCCCGGTGTCAGAGGCGCCGTCTAGGGTGCGGAGACATGACGACAGTGCCGCCCGCGCCGCCCGCGCCGCCCGCCATCGCCGAGCTGTCCGCTGACGAGGCCCGCCGTATCGCGCTGCGTGCCCAGGGATTCATCGGGACCCCGGACCGCAAGGGCGGTGTGCGCGGGGTGCTGCGCCATCTCGGGGCCGTCCAGCTCGACACGATCTCGGTGCTGGCGCGCTCGCACGAGCTCATTCCTTACGCCCGGCTGGGGGCCGTGGGCCGACGGACGGTCGAGGACGCCTACTGGACCGATACCCACGCCTTCGAGTACTGGTCGCACGCGGCCTGCATCCTGCCCGTGGAGGAGTGGCCTCACTTCGCTTTCCGCCGCCGCGCGTACCGCGGCCGTCCGCACTGGGGCCACGAGCTGCCGGACGGCGCCTATGACGCGGTGATCAAGCAGTTGACGGCCGAAGGGCCGCTCACCGCCACCGAGCTGGGCGGCGCGAAGAACGGCGGGGAGTGGTGGGACTGGTCCGCGTCGAAGGTGGCCGTCGAGCGGGCACTGATGTACGGCGAGGTGGTGTGCACCGAGCGACGCGGCTGGAAGCGGGTGTACGACCTCGCCGAGCGCGCGATCCCGGACGCGCTGTTCCATGACGAGCTGGACGACCGCGAGTGCCTGCGGCGCCTGGTGCGTCTTGCAGGGCAGGCGCTGGGGGTGGGCACGCGGACGGACATAGCGGACTACCACCGGCTCAAGGCCGAGCAGTTCGACGCCGTGGTCGCGGACTCGGGTCTGGTGCCGATACGAGTCGAGGGCTGGGACAAGCCCGCGTGGGCCGATCCCGAGGCCTTGGCGAGCGAGCCGCGCGGCCGTCACCGTACGACGCTGCTCTCGCCGTTCGACTCACTGATCTGGGAGCGCCCCCGCACCGAGCGGATCTTCGGGTTCACCCACCGTTTGGAGGCGTACGTACCCAAGCCGAAGCGGGTGTACGGCTATTTCGCGATGCCGCTGCTGTCGGGCGGCAGGCTGCTGGGCCGGGTCGATCCGGCCCGTGAGGGCACGACGCTGGTGGCCCGGCAGGTCTCACTGGAGGGTCCCAAAGCGGTGCGGCCCATGGCTCAGGCTCTGCGCGAGGCGGCCGAATGGGTGGGCTGCGACTCGGTCCGAATCGAGCGGGTCGACCGCCCCGAACTCGCCGCACCGCTGGTGGCCGCGCTGGAATGACCGCGCGGGACCGGCCGCGCCGGACCGCACCGGTCAGTCGATCCGATCAGCGGATCTCAAGGATCTTCTCGCGCATCGCGTAGACGACCGCTTCCATCCGGGAGTGGAGCTGGAGCTTCTCCAGGATGTTGCGGACATGGTTCTTCACGGTGTTCTCGGAGATGAACAACTCCTTCGCGATATCGCGGTTGTTCATCCCCGTGGCGACCAGCTTGAGGACCTCCAGCTCCCGCTCGGTCAGCCGGGGCGCGGGCACCAGCCGACGCTCGTCGGTGCGCTGGATCATCGACTTGAACTCGGTGAGCAGCTTGGACGCCATCGAGGGGCTGATCTGCGACTGCCCGTCGGCCACGGCGCGGATCGCGGTGGAGACCTCGTCCGTGGAGATCTCCTTGAGGAGATAGCCCGTGGCACCCGCCTTGATCGCGTCGTAGAGATCGGCTTCCTCGTCGCTGATCGTCAGCATGATGATCTTCGCGCTGGGAGCCACCTCCTTGATGGAGGTGCAGGCCTCGATCCCACCGCGCTTCGGCATCCGCACGTCCATCAGCACGATGTCCGGCAGCAGGTCGGCCGCCTTGTCGACGGCTTCGGCGCCGTCCCCCGCCTCGCCGACGACCTGGATGTCCTCCTCCTGGGCGAGGACGATCTCAAGACCCCGGCGGAAGAGCGCGTGGTCGTCGACCACGAGTACCCGGATCGGCTCCTTGCGGGAGTCACCCGGCTGCGCGCCTTCCGCGCCCCCGGTGCCGCCCGTGCCCCGCACCGGCCCGAAGCTGTCCGCCATCGTTCCTCCCCCTGAGGCCGCGGCCCGGGTCATTGTGGTCGGCCAACCCCGTTCGGCAGCACTCCGGTTGGCTCTGGTCGCCATGATTTCATGCCCGCACCGCACCGCGGTGGTCCCTTGGTGGCACAGAGCGGCGCCCTCGGTGGCACAGAGGTGCCCCTGGGGGCGCACGAGGCGTTCCAGGGGCACCGACCATCCGTCCGGGGCGACGTGTCAGCCGCCGAGCGCACCACCGGCGCCGCCCGACTCGCCCCCGGCGAACGGATCGGTGTTCAGGTGGATGACGCCGTAGTCATAGGCGTGCCGCCGGTAGACGACACTGGGCTCCTTGGTCTCGGAGTCGACGAACAGATAGAAGTCGTGCCCGACCAACTCCATTTCGTAGAGCGCCTGGTCGAGCGACATCGGGGCAGCGGTGTGGGTCTTCTCGCGGACCACCAGTGGGCCCTCGCCCTGTACGGCGAGCGGGCCGATCGTGGTGCTGGGAATGCCCTCGGACCTCTCTTCGGAGACGGGCTGGCCGTTTCCGTTCAACTCGGCGACGCCGGGCACCACATCCGCGACCTCGGCGGCCGAAAGCCGACCGCTGCCCCGGCGTGTGTGGCGCTTGTCGTGCTGCTTGCGCAGCCGTGCCTCGAGCTTGGCCGTGGCCAGGTCGAGTGCCGCGTACGGGTCGGCGGCCGACGCCTCTGCCCGGATCACCGGTCCCCGTGAGTAGAGGGTGATCTCCACGCGGTCGGAACGGTCTGCCTGCCGCGGGTTGTGCTCCTTGGACACCTCGACGTCGAGGCTGATCACCTTGCCGTCGAACTTCTGGATCTTGTCCAGCTTCAGCTTCTCGGTCACGTGCTTGCGGAACCGCTCCGGCACCTCGGTCTTGCGGCCCTTGACGACGATGTCCACGCAGAACTCCGTTCCCGGATAGCTCCGCTTGCGCTGCGGAGCGTCTCCCTCTTGCACCAGGCTCCGGTCTGCACCGGAGCCTCGGACTTGGTGACTTTCACCTCCTCCTCCCCCATCGGGGAGATCTCCACCCCACCAATTTCGAGGTTCACGTTCACGCCGCGAACACCCAGCCGTAACTCGGCCATTTATTCGAAGGAGACCAGGGTTCACCAGTCCTCTTCACCCGAACATAGCTCGCTCCGGCCGTGGTCGGCACCCGCTACCAGCGCGTACGCACGATCAGATCGTCTCGCTCGTCACTGGCTGCAACGTCCGGGCCGTCGGGTGGGTTCCGCGAGCCGGTGCCGCGCCGGTCCACGCGAGCTGCCGAACGCCAGGACCGGGGCCGCCACCACCGCCGCGACGGTGCCGTATCGGGCCGGCCGGTCCGATACAGCAGGAACGACAGGAACAGCAGGATCACAGCGCTGTGCCGCACACAGCGCCCGCGCCGCCTCCGCCAGCGAGGCACCCGTCGTCATCAGATCGTCCACCAGCACCGCTGTACGGCCCACCAGCAGCCGCTCAGCCCCAGGGACCACCCCCAGAGCCCCGGCCATGTTCGCCAGCCTCAGACGAGCCGTGAGGCCCGACTGATCCGCCACCGGGCGGCACTGCCGCAGCACCGGCAGCACCCGCGCCGGAACCCCGCCACGCCGCAGCGCACCCGCGGCCGCCGCAGCGACACGCCGCGCCGCGTCCTGCCCGCGCGCCCGCACCGCGTGCCGCGCCGATGGGACGGGCACCAGCAGCACAGGACCCGGCACGCCACCCGGCACCTGGGCCAGCGCCGCCCGCACCGCCCCCGCCAGGGCCCCGCCGAGCAGTCCGGCAAGCCCCAGCGCACCCCGCTCCTTGTGCGCAAGCAGCAGAGCCCGTACAGCGCCCTCGTACCCGGCCGCCGCGAACACCATGGGCAGCCCCGCGGGCTCGGGAGACGGCCGGACCCGCCGCGGTTCCCTGCCTGTCAGCTCCCCGGCGCACTCTTCGCACAACGGCGTACGAGGACATCCGCAGCCGGGGCAGGCCAGCGGCAGCACCAGCCCGGCGATCTCCTGCCACCAACCCCGCATGGCGTCCACTGTCCCGTGGTGGCGGGGACCCCGCCACCCCTGTGGACAACTCCGGCGGGGCTCACCGCCGCACTACCCGGGGTAGACCGGCAACGAGCCCTTGTCGATCAACGTCTGCCAGTTCGCGGACGGTGCCAGCCGCACCAGCCCGTCATCGGAGACCGCCACCAGCGGCTGCTCCTCGTCATCGCTGGCGGCGATGGCGGACACCTTGTTCAGCCCCGGTACACCCCCGGCCGGCGAGAGTGACCCGTCCGTGGCGATGTAGCGCACCTGCTGCACGCCCCTCGTCTCCTTGCCCACCACCACAAGCCTGCTCGGCCCCGCCCATGACACCGCGGTCACACCCTCCAGCCGAGGCGCCGCCGCCCGCAGATCGGCCACGGAGAACACGGTGGTCCCGTCCGCGTTCTCCCGGCGCTCGATCCGGCCGATCTGCAGGGAACTCTTGCCGCCCTTCGTGAGCAGCAGGGCTATCCGCACCCCGTCCGACGACAACTTCAGCGACTCGATCCGAGCGCCGTCGAGCGAGGCGACGTTCACTTCCTGCGGCACACCCCGGCCACCCGCGAAGCGCAGCAGTCTCGGCGCGGCGGGGTCACGGTCGGCCACCCACAGATCGCCGCGGTCCCAGCTCGGGGCCGACAGCCGGTCCTCAGGCCGGACGCCGCGGCTGGTCGCCAAGGCGGCCCCGAGCTTCTCATCAGAGATGATCGAGGCGACGTGGAGGCGCTGGCCGTCCTGGGACACGGCAGCGGCACGCTCTTCGTCGCGGGCGACCGCGAGGCTGCCTACAGGCAGCTCGCCGGTGCCGAAGGGGCCGCGCACGGCCGTGAACTGGTCGAGGGTCCCCGTCGGCGCGGTGACGGCCATCCGGCCGGCCTGGTCGACGAAGTACACGTCATCCGCCCGGGGCAGCGAACTCACCGGCGGGGCCCCTTCCGCCTGAGCGGCGCTGTACACGCACAGAGTGCTGCCGTCGGAACGCTGCAACTGCACCTGCTCGACCCGTGGCGAGGTCAGACCGCGGAGGGTGAGCAGCACCAGTGTGGCCATCTTCTGGCAGGCCGCGCGCCCCACATGGGCGGCCTTCTCGTTGAGTGGCAGCCGCAGGACGTTCTGGTCGTCCGGCGTCAGTGCGGTGGTGCCCGCCTTGAGCGCGGTGCCCTTGGGGAAGGGGGAGGTGACCACCGGGCGGAGCCAGGTCGTCGGCCCGTCGAAGAGGGACGAGACGGTCTGCGCCACCGGGTCCATCCGGGTTACCGGGTCCTGCCGCTGCCGGATGTAGACCGGGTCCGCTACCACCGACTTCTCGCCGGACGCGAAGTAGTACCTGTTGACGGAGCCGTAGTTGCGCTGGAAGTCGCTCTCCCCGAGCAGCAGGCCGCCCGGGGCGTAGTCGATGCGCCACTCCCTGCCCTTGCCGTCCGCGCCGTTCTCCTGGACGAGCCGCAGGAAGCCGTTGTACTGGGTCGCCGGCACGGCCGCGTACGCGTTCCGGTCCACCGTGGCGATCTGCTCGCCGCGGAGTTTGTAGGTGCGGTCAGGCGCGTCCTTCTCCAGGTCCAGGTCCCACTCGGGGGCCTCGGTCAGCACCGTGGTCTGCTCCTGCGGCTTCCACTCCTTGGCGGCTCGCTTGGTCAGGTACTTGCGTGCCGTCGCGAAGCTCGGATCGTCACTCGTCATGGCCTCGAGGAAGCCGTCGACGATCTCGCTCGGCTCGGCGCCCTCCCGGGGGGCCACCGCGAGCACCCGCACCTGCGAATCGGCGCCCTGGGTGGCCTTGACCTGCTCGACATCCCCACTGTCCGGCATCGACGCACACCCACCCAGCAGCAGTGCCGCACAGGTGGGCAGCGCGGCGGATCGCATCACGCGCCCACGGCCGTGACGACGACGCTCAGCGCCCACGAGTCGAGTCCTCCCCCTCCGGGATCCGTGCGGCGCCGTCGCCGTCACTCGTACGCTCAACCGCGCCTGTTTCACCTGTCTGGCTTGTCCGGCTTGCATGGGTCGCCTGACCTGGCTGGCGCGCCACGACCCGCGCACCGCTGCCCGGCAAGGCCGCGGGATCCACCGGCGCCGACAACTGGTTGCGCGGCGGCGTCAGGGGTGCCCGGGCTGCCATCGATATCGGCGAGCGGCCCGCGCCGGGCTGCGACGGCACGGACGCCAGCCGCAGGGCGTTCTCCCCGCCCCCCGCGCCGGAGCCGCCCTGCCGGGCGCGCCGGGAGTCCTCCGGTTCCAGAGGTATCGGCGAACCGCGCAGCGGCTCGTCCGCGGTACGCGGCAGGGTGAGGCGGAACTGCGAGCCGCCACCCGGCTCGCCCCAGGCCTGGAGCCAGCCGCCGTGCAGCCGTGCGTCCTCGACGGCGATGGACAGGCCGAGGCCCGTACCGCCGGTGGTCCGCGCCCGGGCCGGGTCGGCCCGCCAGAAGCGGTTGAACACGCGGGTCGCCTCGCCCGGCTTCAGTCCCACTCCGTAGTCCCGCACCGCCACCGCGACCGCTCCGCCCGCGGAGGCCAGCCGCACCACCACATCGCGGCCCTCGCCGTGCTCGACGGCGTTGACGACAAGGTTGCGCAGGACGCGCTCGATACGCCGGGAGTCGATCTCCGCGACCACGGGCTGCTCGTCGCCGACCACGCGGATACGCGTGCCCTTGCGCTCGGCCAGCGGCTCGGCACCGCCGATGACACGGCGCACCACCTCGCGGAGGTCTATCGGCTCGGCCTCCAGAGCCGCGGCGCCTGCGTCGAAGCGGCTGATCTCCAGTAGGTCGGAGAGCAGCGACTCGAAGCGGTCCAGTTGGTCCCCGAGCAGTTCCGCCGACCGGGCCGTCACAGGATCGAAGTCGCTCCGTGCCTCGTGGATGACGTCCGCCGCCATCCGCACGGTGGTCAGCGGGGTGCGCAGCTCGTGCGAGACGTCCGAGACGAACCGGCGCTGCATCCGGGACAGGTCCTCCAGCTGCTGGATCTTGTGCTGGAGGCTCTGAGCCATCTTGTTGAAGGCCTCGCCCAGCCTGGCGATGTCGTCCTCGCCGGAGACCTTCATCCGCTCCTGGAGACGCCCCGCGGAGAGCCGCTCGGCGATCCCCGCGGCCATCCGCACAGGCGTCACGACCTGCCGTACCACCAGCCACGCGATCGCGCCGAGCAGCACGACCACGAACAGTCCGGCGGTCGCGAGCGTTCCCTTGACGAGACTGAGCGACTCGTCCTCCTGGGTCAGGGGGAAGAGGTAGTACAGCTCGTAGGCGTTGCCCGCGACGTCGTTGAGGCGCTTGCCGACGACCAGACCGGCCTCCGGCGTCTTCTGGGACGAGTAGGCGATGTTGATGTACGTCTGGAACGTGCCCGTGCCCTGCGCGACGGAATCCCGCAGGTCCTGCGGAATGCTGGAGACATCGACATTGCCGGACGCCCGGGGCCCGCGGTTGGTGCCCGCAGCGCCCGAGTCGGGGCTGAGCGCCACCACGTGGTAGGCGCCCTGGCCGCCACTGGCCAGCTGCTTCACCAGCTCGGACCGCCAGTTCACGGCGCCCCGGCCGGGCATGCCGTCGGTGGCGTCACCCTCCGGGCCGCCGAGCGCGACCGGGCCGCTGGCCTTGTCCTGGGCAGCGGCGAAGCCACCGGCGGCCTGGCTCTGCGCCGCCAGCTCCTTCGCGTCCAGGAGCCCGTTGCGGACCTGGCCGATGACGACGAGCCCGAGCAGCAGAACCACTCCGATGGACATCAGCAGGGTGCTGACCACCACACGAAGCTGGATGTTCCGCCGCCACAGCCGAACGGCCGGCAGCAGCGGACGCCGGATCCAGCGCATGGCGAGCCGGAGCACCGGTCCACCCGGAGCCCCGTCCTGGAACACCCTGCCTACGCGCGAAGGCCCACGACCCGGTTCGGCAGCCCGCCCCGTACGGACTCCCGGCCCCCCGGGTTTCGGAGCAGTGCTGCCCACGGTCATGTCAGCTCGGTCCTGCCTTGTAGCCGACGCCACGCACGGTCACCACGATCTCCGGCCTCTCCGGGTCCCGCTCGACCTTGGACCGCAGCCGCTGCACGTGTACATTCACCAGCCGGGTGTCGGCGGCATGGCGGTAGCCCCACACCTGCTCGAGCAGCACCTCACGGGTGAACACCTGCCACGGCTTGCGGGCCAGCGCGACCAGCAGATCGAACTCCAGCGGCGTCAGCGCGATCGACTGCCCGTCCCGCTTCACGGAGTGGCCCGCCACGTCGATGACCAGATCACCGATGGTGAGCTGCTCAGGAGCCGGCTCCTCCGACCTACGCAGCCGCGCCCTGATACGGGCGACCAGCTCCTTCGGTTTGAACGGCTTCACGATGTAGTCGTCCGCGCCGGACTCCAGTCCGACGACCACATCCACGGTGTCACTCTTGGCCGTGAGCATGACGATCGGTACACCCGACTCGGCCCTGATCAGCCGACACACCTCGATGCCGTCCCTACCGGGCAGCATGAGGTCAAGCAGCACCAGGTCCGGCTTGGCCTCGCGGAAAGCGGCGAGGGCCTTGTCGCCGTCCGCTACGAACGACGGCTCGAACCCCTCACCACGCAGCACGATCCCGAGCATCTCGGCCAGTGCGGTGTCGTCGTCGACGACAAGGACGCGTCCCTTCATATTCGACATCATCCCATTAGCTCACCGAGACCTGGCGTGACCTGGCACACAGCTCCGCCAGCCGGGCCCCTGTGACCGGGGACGCGACCCCTTCCTCCGTAACGACAGCAGTCACCAACTCTGCCGGTGTGACATCGAACGCAGGGTTGTACGCATGTGGCGCGTACATGCCCGATACCTCCTGCCCCGACCTCTGCTCCACCTCTATCGACGCACCATCCGCGGTGCCCAGATCCACTGTGGTCGTCGGCGCCACCACGATGAACGGCACATGGTGGTACCTGGCCAGCACCGCCAGTGGATAGCTCCCCACCTTGTTGGCCACGGAGCCGTCGGCGGCGATCCGATCCGCACCTATCAGCACCGCGTCCACCTGCCCCGCCGCGAACAGCGAGCCCGCCGCGTTGTCCGCGAGGAGCCGGTACGCCATCCCGTGCCCATCGGCCTCGTAGGCGGTGAGCCGGGCGCCCTGGAGCAGCGGACGTGTCTCGTCCACCCACAGCGTGCGCAGCCGGCCGGCGCGGTGTGCGGCGAGCGCCACCGCGAACGCCGTTCCCTCGCCACCCGAGACCAGCCGACCCGTGTTGCAGTGCGTAAGAACGCGATGCTCACCTGCCGGGAGCAGCTCATCCAGCAGCGCAAGGCCATGGCGGGCCATCCGCGCACTGGCCTCGGCGTCCTCGAGGTGCAGTGCCTTCGCCGCGGCGAGCGCGGCGGCTGCCGCTTCGGACCCGCAGGCCGCGCCCTGATGGGCCGCGACAGCACGCCGCACCCCGTAGCCGAGGTTCACCGCGGTGGGCCGCGCCCCTTCCAGTGCGGCAGCCGCCGTATCGACGTCCTCCCCGCGCGCCGCCGCCAGGGCGACCCCGTACGCGCCGGCGATACCGAGCAGCGGAGCCCCACGCACGGCAAGCGTCCGGATCGCTCGCACCAGCGCCGGGACGTCCCCGCAGACCAGCTCGGCTTCCTCAGCCGGTAGCCGGGTCTGATCGAGTAGGAGCAGTACGGGCCCGTCGGGGCGCTCGTCCCAACGCAGTGACGGCGGCGGAGGCCGTACACCGTCAGGCGCCTGAATGTGCTGATCAACCATTCGCCCAGTCTGCCCGTTACGGCACGCACAATGAAGGCGGTAACGAAGGCGACAAGGATGATCCAGGGCCTGGTCCAGCCGCGAGCGCCGCGTGGCACGATGGCTGACGGCCTTCCGTCACGCGGACGGACGGGTATCAGGACAGCACCGGCTCGCCGAGTCGGCCGCATGAGCACTCCACGAGGTGGACGACTGTGAACGACACTCCGGGCTGGGCAGCACCCGGATCCGTGCCCGCTGACGGCCAGGACTCCGGAGTGCAACCCCCCGGCGCGGCCGACCCCGCCTCGAAGTGGTCCGAGCAGCAACCGCCCCCGGGGCAGTGGACCCCGCCCGCAACGCCGAGCGGCGTATCCGGACCGCCGGTGCAGCCCGGCTGGGGCACCACGCCCGGCCACGGCGGCTGGGGCGGCGCACCGAAGCACGACGGCTGGGGCGCACCGCCCGCCGCTAAGCCCGGAGTGATCCCGCTGCGGCCCCTCGGCGTCGGCGAGATCCTCGACGGTGCGGTGTCGACACTGCGCGCACACTGGCGGACCGTGCTGAGTATCACGATCACGCTGTCCGTGATCACCCAGCTGGCCGACATCCTGATCCAGCGCTATCTGGTTCCGGCACCCCCGGCCCCGAACCCGGACGCGACCCCGGAGGAAGCCCTCAACCAGGTCGTCGAATCCACCCAGTCGAGCCTGATCGCCTCGCTTCCTGCCCTGGGCATCGGGCTGATCGCGGCCATCATCATCACGGCCCTGCTGACCGTGGTGATCAGCCGTTCGGTGCTGGGCCGGCAGGTCGATCTCGCCGACGCCTGGGCCGAGGCCCGGCCTCGGCTGCTCCAACTCCTGGGCCTGACCGTGCTGATCGTGCTGATCTGCGCGGGCACCATCACCGTGGGATTCCTCCCCGGCCTGCTGCTCGATTCCGTCGCCCTGCGGGTACTGGGCGTCCTCGCCGGGGTGCTCGTCACCGTCTGGCTCTGGGTCCGCTTCGCCCTCGCCTCGCCCGCGCTGATGCTGGAACGGCAGGGCATCCTGCCCTCGATGCGCCGCTCCGCCAAGCTGGTCCACGGCGCCTGGTGGAGGATTTTCGGCATCCTGGTGCTGGTGTTGGTGCTCACCTTCATCGTCTCGATGATCATCGGGACCCCGTTCACCCTTCTGGCCTTCATCGTCGACGGAAACGGTCTGAGCGCCATGCTCGACGGCACAGCCCCCGACTTCGGCTGGCCGTTCCTGATCATCACCGGGATCGGCGCGGTGATCGCCTCCGCCATCACCTACCCGATCTCGGCCGGGGTCACGGTTCTCCTCTACGTGGACCAGCGCATCCGCCGCGAGGCGCTCGACCTCGAACTGGCCCGGGCCGCCGGCATCCCCGGCTACGGCACGCCGACCACCGGCGAAACCGCCACCGGGGGCTGACGACGTGTCCGTCACGGGGGGAACCATCGCGCGGCTGCTGCTGATGCGCGCGGACGACGGCACGGACCTACCGGTGGACATCCCACGCGGCCCCGCCCGGGAAGCCGCCGAGCGGGAACTGTCCAAGCCGATGTACCACCAGAACGATCCGAACCTGCTCCAGCGCGGCCTCGATCGCTTCTGGGAGTGGGTCGACGGCATCTTCAACAGCGCGGCCGGGGCGACTCCGGGCGGAGCGGTCGGACTTGTCACGATCGTGCTGATCGTCATCGCACTGACCGTCGCACTCTGGTGGCGGCTGGGCACCCCCAGGCGCAGCCCCGCCACCGGCTCGGCTCTCTTCAATGAAGGCCCCCGCAGCGCCGCCCAACACCGGGCCACCGCCGAGGAGCACGCCGCCGCCGGCCACTTCAACCAAGCCGTCCAGGAACGGATGCGGGCGATCGTCCGCGCGCTGGAGGAGCGCGCCCTGCTCGATCCCCGCCCCGGACGCACCGCCGACGAGGCTGCCGCAGAAGCCGGACGACCTCTGCCCGACCATGCCGAAGCGCTCCGTGACGCCGCGAGAACCTTCGACGACATCGCATACGGCGGCCGTGCCGCCGACCAACAGGCGTATCTGCGATTCAAGGAACTCGACAACCAACTGGAGCTCACCAAGCCCCAGCTCAGCACGGTCACCCCGGGAGCGGCCGGATGAAGAGCGCGGCCACCGGAACTGCCCCTGCCAACACCTCCACCTCCCTCAGCACCCGCCAGATCTGGACCCGCATCCGGGGTGTGCTGATCGTCCTCGTCATCCTTGTCACGGCCGGAATCGCGCTCGCAGCCCTGCGCTCCGGTGACCAACACGGCCGTCTCGACCCCCGCTCCGCGGACCGCGCCGGGAGCCGGGCAACGGCCGAACTGCTCAAGCATCGGGGGATCGACACCCGCGTGGTCACCACCCTCAGCGCAGCCACCGACGCCACCGGACCCGATACGACCCTCCTGGTGGCCATGCCCGATCTGCTGACGAAACACCAGCAGCAGGCGCTGCGCGCGGCCATGGTGCTCTCGGCGGGCCGCACCGTACTGGTCGCCGCGGGGACCAACTCGGTGGAGACTCTCGCACCCGGCGTGCGGGCCGAAGCCCAGACCTCCGTCACCGCCCGCAGCCCCCGGTGCACCCTTCCCGCCGCCCAGCGTGCCGGAAAGGTGGACATCGGCGGCGAGCGCTACGCGACGGACGAGCTGCCCGGCACCGACGCCTGCTACCCCAGTGACGGATTGCCGAGCCTGCTCACGCTCAAGGGCATGGACGGCGGTGACACGGTCCTCATCGGCTCTCCCGACATCCTCTACAACGAGCGCCTCGGCGAAGAAGGCAACGCCTCCCTCACCCTCCAACTCCTCGGGTCCCGGCCTCATCTCGTCTGGTACCTCCCCTCGCTCAGTGATGAATCCGCCGTCGGCGATGGCGAGGACGGGTCCGGGGCGAGCAGCCTCGCCGATCTGGTCCCCGCCGGCTGGCTGTGGGGCACCCTCCAACTCCTGATCGCCGCGCTACTCGCCGCCGTCTGGCGAGCTCGCCGACTCGGGCCGCTTGTGACGGAGCATCTGCCCGTCGCCATCCGCGCCTCCGAGTCCACCGAAGGCCGCGCCCGCCTCTACCGCAAGCTCAATGCCCGTGACAGAGCCGCCGCCACGCTTCGGTCGGCCACCCGTTCACGTCTCGCCCCGCTGCTCGGCATCCCCCCGGGGGACGCGCATTCCTCCGAAGTCCTCCTCCCCGCCGTGTCCGCCCGTCTCCCGGCCGCAGACCGGGACCTCAGGGTCCTGCTCTTCGGTCCGGCTCCCGGCGATGACGCAGCTCTCATCCGTCTGGCTGACCAACTCGACGCCCTCGAAAGAGAGGTACGCACTTCATGAGCGCCCCGACCCCCGAGACCGCAGAGAACTCGGACAGCGCACGCGCCTCCCTGGAGGCGCTGCGAACCGAGATCGCGAAGGCCGTGGTCGGCCAGGACTCCGCAGTGACCGGACTCGTCGTCGCCCTGCTCTGCCGCGGTCATGTGCTGCTTGAAGGAGTCCCAGGCGTCGCCAAGACCCTCCTGGTCCGCGCTCTCGCCGCGTCCCTCGAACTCGACACCAAGCGGGTCCAGTTCACGCCCGACCTGATGCCCAGCGATATCACCGGCTCGCTGGTCTATGACGCGCGGACCGCAGAGTTCTCCTTCCAGCCTGGCCCGGTGTTCACCCACCTGCTGCTCGCCGACGAGATCAACCGGACGCCGCCGAAGACCCAGTCATCGCTGCTCGAAGCCATGGAGGAGCGTCAGGTCACGGTGGACGGCACCCCGCGCCCATTGCCCGAACCGTTCCTCGTCGCGGCAACCCAGAACCCGGTCGAGTACGAGGGCACCTATCCTCTGCCCGAAGCCCAGTTGGACCGCTTCCTCCTGAAGCTGACCGTGCCGCTGCCCACACGCCAGGAGGAGATCAACGTCCTCTCCCGGCATGCTGACGGCTTCAACCCACGTGATCTCCAGGCTGCGGGAATCCGTCCCGTCGCCGGACCCGCCGATCTCGCAGCCGCCCGCGCAGCCGTCGCGAAGACTTCGGTGTCCCCCGAGATCGCCGGCTATGTCGTCGATATCTGTCGTGCCACCCGTGAATCCCCCTCGCTCACCCTCGGTGTCTCTCCTCGCGGAGCCACCGCACTGCTTTCCACCGCCCGAGCCTGGGCCTGGCTCACCGGCAGGGATTACGTGACCCCGGACGATGTGAAGGCTCTCGCCCTTCCCACCCTCCGGCACCGCATTCAGTTGCGTCCCGAGGCGGAGATGGAGGGAATCACCGCTGATTCCGTCATCTCCGCGATCCTCACCCACGTCCCCGTTCCCCGCTGAGGCGCGGCACCATGGCCCTCACCGGACGAACCGCACTGCTCGCCGCTCTCGGATCCATCCCGATCGGTGTGCTGGCACCCAGCTGGGCTGGAATCCTGGCAGTGAACGCTCCGCTCTCCGTAGCAATTCTGTGCGACTACGCCCTGGCCGCACCAGTGCGCAGGCTCCAGTTCACTCGAAGTGGTGATACGTCAGTTCGACTCGGCGAGAGTGCTGAGGTCCAGCTCACCGTCACCAACCCGTCCGGCCGGCCACTTCGCGCCAGTCTCCGCGACGCCTGGCCGCCAAGCACCTGGCTGCCGGGTACAGAACAGGCCGCCTCCCGGCACAAGGTCGTGGTCCCGGCCGGTGAGCGCCGCCGAGTCTCCACGGTGCTGCGCCCCACGCGCCGCGGGGACCGCCGCGCGGCCCGCGTCACCGTCCGCTCCTACGGACCGCTCGGCCTCGCCGCACGCCAGGGGAACCACCAGGTCCCCTGGACCGTACGTGTCCTTCCACCATTCACCAGCCGTAAGCACCTGCCGTCGCGCCTTGCCCGGCTCCGCGAGCTGGACGGCCGCACCAGCGTGCTCACGCGAGGCGAAGGCACCGAGTTCGACAGCCTCCGTGAGTACGTCCCCGGTGACGACACACGCTCGATCGACTGGCGTGCCACCGCCCGGCAGACCACAGTCGCCGTTCGCACCTGGCGTCCGGAACGTGATCGCCACATCCTCCTTGTCCTCGACACCGGACGCACCTCCGCAGGACGAGTAGGCGATGTGCCGCGCCTGGACGCGGCCATGGACGCCGCACTGCTCCTCGCCGTACTCGCCACCCGGGCCGGGGACCGGGTGGACCTGCTGGCCTATGACCGCCGCACGCGGGCCCATGTCCAGGGCCGCGCAGCCGGGGATGTGCTTCCCGCGATGGTCAATGCTCTCGCCCCGCTCGAACCCGAACTCGTGGAGACAGACGCCCGCGGGCTCGGTGCTGCCGCGCTCCGCCACGCACCGCGCGGCTCGCTCATCGTCTTGATGACGGGTCTCGACGCGGCACCGATCGAGGAGGGCCTGCTGCCGGTGCTGCCACAGCTCACCCAGCGCCACACGGTCCTCGTAGCCTCGGTAGCGGATCCCCATGTCGAAAGAATGGCCGGCAGCCGAGGCACCCTCGACGCGGTCTATGACGCCGCCGCCGGCGCGCAGGCACAGGCACAGCGCAGCCGTACCGCGGAACAACTGCGTCGGCACGGCGTCACGGTCGTGGATACCACTCCGGACAGCCTCGCTCCGGCACTCGCAGACGCCTATCTCGCCTTGAAGGCGGCTGGCCGACTCTAGGAACGGGCGGGTTTTGGCCCCTGCTGCCGGGGGCAAAGCCCGGCAGCCGGCTGAAGCGGGCTGGCCAGGCCCGCCCGGAAATGCAAAAGAGCCCCGTACCGGACCGGTACGGGGCTCTTTTCAAAGATTGTTCGGCGGTGTCCTACTCTCCCACAGGGTCCCCCCTGCAGTACCATCGGCGCTGAAAGGCTTAGCTTCCGGGTTCGGAATGTAACCGGGCG
>NZ_JBHXFA010000137.1:0-19488 GCF_042724175.1 Streptomyces sp. NPDC127084 | reverse complement strand
CGGTCAGATCATCCGCGAAGTGCCGGTCGCCAGTGGCATCGGGCACGTACTTCACACAGACAACGATCCTCAAGCTCACGCCGGCTCTCCTACTGACTGGCTGACTGGTTCCGCTGGTGGCGCATGGTCGCCGGGGGCGAGCCTATGGCACTCAGTTCCCACAGTAAAGGTACTCAGTGCCAAAATGACGATCCGGTGTTAGGTTCCCCGCATGACCGAGGTGCGCAGACGAGCCGGCGGAACGACCGCCGGGACCGCCGGGACCGCCGGAAACGCCGCCACGGCCCCGCAGGCCAAGGTGCCCATGCGGGAAGTGCTTGCCGAGGCGGCGTTCCAGCTGTTCATGGAGCGCGGGTACGAGCAGACCACGGTCGACGACATCGTGGCTCGAGCCGGGGTCGGGCGGCGCTCGTTCTTCCGGTACTTCCCCTCCAAGGAGGACGCGGTCTTCCCGGACCACGAGCGTTGTCTCGCCGATGTGACCGCGTTTCTGACCGCGGCGGGGGACGAGGGCGATCCCGTGGCCAGGGTCTGTGACGCGGCCAGGCTGGTGCTGCGGATGTACGCGGCCGATCCCGAGTTCTCCGTGCGGCGCTATCGGCTGACCAAGGAAGTGCCCGGGCTGCGGACATACGAACTGTCGGTGGTCCGGCGTTACGAGCGCACGATGGCCGGATACCTGCGTCGGCGCTGTGCGGAATCCGATGATGGTGCGCTGCGAGCCGATGTGATCGCGGCCGCTGTGGTCGCGGCACACAACAATGCGCTGCGATCCTGGCTGCGTTCGGGCGGGGAAGGGGACGCCGAAGCCGCCATGGACCACGCACTGCGCCTCGTGATGGACGTCTGGGGCGCGGACCGTGCGGACGACGCCGGCGGTGTCGCGGTGAGCCCGGGGGAGGGTGATGTCGTCGTGCTGGTCACCCGTCGGGGCACCCCGATGTGGCGGGTGGTCCAGCAAATGGAAGAGGCGCTTGGCGGTCGCTGACCAGCGCTTTTACCTCTCGGCTAGGAAGCAGTGGCACTCGGTATCTTTACTATGCGGCACTCAGTGCCATACGGTGCCCTCGCGCCGCTGCGACGACGGTGCACATTCCGGCCGACGGCAGGGAGTCGAGACGTGTTGAAGCAAGAATCCGGCACCGCGACGGCGGTGCGCCCGGAGCCCGCACTGACCTACCAGCGATGCCGATGGTGCGGCACGGCCTCATTCCGGCGACTGCTGTGTCCGGTCTGTGCCTCTAGCGACCTGGACGCCGAGCAGAGCGAGGGACTCGGCACCGTCGTCCGTACCAGCGTCGTCCACCGCAACACCGCCGTGGCGCGCAACGAGTCACTGATCCGCTTCCCCGAAGGCTTCATGTTCCGCTGCCGGGTCATCGGAGTCGACCCGCATCTCGTGTGGGTGGGAGCCCCGGTGCGCCCCGCGGCCGGGTGGGACATGGAAGCCGGGGAAGCGGTGTTCGAGGTCTGCGAGCCGGGCGGCCGCGCGGACCGCTACTGATCAGCGCCTGACCGCGCCGCCGTGTCGGACGAGTCCCCGGACGTGGCCACCGCCCGGCCGCGGACGGTATGCGGCTTCGCCACCCGCCTGGCGGCACACGTATGCCCCGGCACATGGTCCGCTGACCCGGCCGGGGCGTATGTGTGATGCCGGCGGACGTGTCACCGGGACCGGCTTGCGGTCCGTCGAGGCAGGTGCGATCACGGCTCCCATGGCGGCGTGAACGGACCCACACGGTAAGGATCGTGGGGGAATCCGTTGACCGCGTCCCACCGAGCCCTTGATCAACGCCGTGGTGGCGACCCCTGCCTCGTCGGCGGAGTGTCGGTTTCGGCCAGCGCGACCGAGCGGAACGCCTCCGTCAGCCGTACGCCCGTCAGAGCCGTCGGCGCCATCCCGGAGCCCGCTGGGGCGACGGCCGGAACGACGGCGCGCGAGTGCGGAACACCCTCGGCCCCACCCGCCCAGGTGGGCCGACCTCCACACCGCGCCCGGGTGCACCACGAGCCGGTCGGCCACGAACCTGCCACCGGACGGCGCCACCTGGCCTACCTTCAGCCGAAAGCCGTCAGGCGATGGCGGACCGGATCGGTCCGCTTCGCCGGCTCATTTCCCGCCAGGCCGGTATCCAGGAACGGCGGCGTGGAACCGGAAGGGACACTCGCTGCACGGCGTCGGCGTCCACGGCCCCCGGCCGGTCATCCGTCACCGAGATCCGACTGCCTCACGGGTGCCGCTACGCACCATCGACATCACACGACTGTGGCCGGATTCGCCATCTGACAGGTGTTCGAACCCGGTGATACTCGGGGCTGGGCAATCCGCCCGAACCCAACGTCAGGAGGCCATCCATGCCCCAGACCAGTGTGCACACCGCGGCCGTGCTCGAAGCGTGGCTGACCGGTGCCGACACCGCGTACGGCCTGTCGAACCCGGCCGGTCCGCTCTATGTCGGCGGCTCCGCCGCCGAGGCCGCCCTCACCGACCCGAGTGACTCCCTCTACGGCTTCTGCTCCAGCCCGAGCGGCTCACGCGGCAGCTGGTGCTGCTGACACCGTGATCACGGGGAACCGCGCGCTCGTCGGCGCGGTTCCCTCGCTATGTCCAGGCGCCTCCCGGGGCGCACGCGCGGCGGAGAGGGAGACGGCGTACGGTGAGCGGATCGATATCGGAGCGGCCGGAGAAGCCGGAGGAACCGGCGGCGTTCGAGCCCGAAGGCCGGGATGAGACCGAGTGGTTCGACGGGCCCGTGCGGTCCATCGCCCGTCCCTGGCGTGAGGATCTGGCCCGGCGGCTGGCCGCCGTGGGCACACTGCACCCGGACGAGCGGAACACCCTCCTGGAAGCCGGCCACACCGCCCTGCTCAGGTCCCTGCACGCGAAGCTTGCGCGGCTCTTCCTCATCGAACTGCACGCCCTGCGCATGGCCGCCGGCCAGAGCCCCACCGCCCAGGGGACCGGGCGGACCTGGGACACGTTCATCGAAATGGCGAGTGAGGACGCCTATCTCGACCGGCTGGCCGCCGAGCGGTATCCGACCCTCGTCCGGCGCGTCACCTCGGTGGCGCGGCTCTCCGTCGAAGCCACGGCCACCTTCGCCGAAAGGTTCGCCGCGGACCGTGAACTGCTCGCTCCGCTGCTGGGCGCGCCCCCCGGCCGCCTGCGGGCGCTCGCCTTCGGCGCAGGCGACAGCCACCGCGGTGGCCTGACCGTCAGCCGGGTCGATCTCACCGGCGGGACCGTCATGTACAAACCCCGCCCATCCCGGGCCGACATCGCGCTCGGCGAGCTACTCGACGACATCTACGCGGACTTCCCCGCGTCCCCGGCACCACGCGAACGCATCCGGGTGCCGCGCGTCCTGGACCGCGACGGCTACGGCTGGGCGGAGTTCGTGGCCCACCGCTACTGCGCCGGCGACGCGGAACTGACCGCGTTCTACCGCAACGTAGGCCACTGGCTGGCCGTCCTCCGCCTCACCGGCGGCACCGACATGCATGCCGAGAATATGATCGCGGCCGGACCGGTACCGGTCATCGTGGACGCCGAGACGCTCTTCGACGCCCCCGCCCCCTTCCCACCCAGCGGCCGGGGCGACGCGGTGGACGCGGCGGCCGCCGCCATCCGGCGCACCGTCCTGCGCACCGGCCTGCTGCCCGTGCGCGGCACCGGCTTCGCACTCGGGGGAGTCGACATCTCCGGACTCGGCGCGCTCCCCGGCCAGCAGCCGCTCATTCCCCACCCGGTGATCGCCGACGGCGGCACCGGCGCGGCCCGCTTCCAGGTGGACCTCGTCGCGATGCCCGTCGCGGGCAACCACCCCAGCCCCACCCCGGTACTGAGCACGTACTGGGACCGGATCCTGGCCGGCTTCCGTGAGATGACCGCGCATCTGCGCCGTCCCGGCACCGACCCGTACCGGCTGCTGCGCCGCTTCGAGGGCGCCCAGGCGCGGCGGATCCTGCGTCCCACGCAGGCGTACGTCGACATCGGCCGCATGCTGTGGCACCCCGCGTCCCTGCACGACGAGCCAGTCGCTGTCGAACGCGCCCGGGACATCCTGCGGCGCAACGCCGACGTACTGCCCGGCGCGCCCCGCGACCGGGCGGCCATCGACGGCGAGATCACGGAACTCCTGGCCGGAGACGTGCCGATGTGCACCTTCACCGTGGACACGGACGCCGTGCACGCCACGGTCGAGGACTGGCGCTCCGCCGACCTGGCATTCGAGGAGTCGGTCATCCAGGACGCGCTGGTCGGCGCCTACCTCAACGAACGCACCCTGCCGGGCCGGGTACGAGCCCCCGCCTGGCACCCGCACGCCCGGGACCGGGAGCGGCGTCGGCGTGACCTGGCCGCGCGGATGGTACGGCGGCTGTGCGACGGGGCGGTGCGCGGCGAGGACGGTACGGCCACCTGGATCAGCCCCGTCTTCACCCCTGCCGGCTGGTCCATCAGAGTGCTGCCCGCCGATCTCTACACCGGGCAGGGCGGCGTGGCACTGACCCTCGCCGAGTATCTGGCCGAGGTGCGGGCCGGGCGGGCCGACGAGGTGCCCGGCGTCGCCGAGACCTACGAGGGCGCCTTGCGTGTGCTGATCGGCACCGAGGACCACACGCCCACACCGTCCGCCGGGGCGTTCAGCGGTGCCGCTTCACAGGTGTGGACGTGGCTGGCTCTGCACCGCGTGCTCGGCGGACGACAGATGCTGGAGCGCGCCGCCGACCGGGCCCAGCTCCTGGTGGACAGCCCGCTGGTCGAGGACGACGTGGAGGTGGACCTCCTCAACGGCGCGGCAGGCGGCATCGTCCCGCTGCTCGGCCTGGCCGCGGCGACCGGGCAGGGCCGCTGGCTGGACGCCGCCGCGCACATCGGCCGCCGGCTCGCCGGTCTGGCCACCGTCGATGCCAGCGGCGCCCGCTGGACGACCCGGCTCAACCCGGAGGGCATCGGCGGCTTCGCGCACGGCGCCACGGGCATCGGCTGGTCACTGGCGCGGCTCGCCCTCGGAGGCGCCGGTTCCGCCGCCGACCGGCGCGAGTGGTCCCACCTCGCCGAACTGGCCTTCGCCTACCAGGAGTCTCTGTACCGGCCTGAGTACGGAAACTGGCTGGACGTGCGGATCGGAGCCGAGGAGGACTTCTTCACCAGCTGGTGCCACGGCAGCGCGGGCATCGGCATCGGGATGCTCGACCTCCACCGCCGTACCGGCGAAACCGCACGCCTCGACATGGCGCGGCGCGCCGCGCACGCCTGCGCCGCGGAGGGCTTCGGCTGGAGCCACACCCTGTGCCACGGCGACCTGGGCTCCTGGGAGTTGCTCAGCGCCCTCGACTTCGCCGATCGTGCCGACCTGGACGCCGAGATCCTCACCGGTCTCGAACAGCGGGGCCCGGTCGGGGGCCTGGCCCGCGAGGCGTTCTCGCCCAGTCTGATGTCCGGCCTGGCGGGCGTCGTGCACACCCTGCTGCGGATGCACCCGGAGTCCGCTCTCCCCGATCCGCTGCTGCTCGACTGAAGGCCCGTTCACCCCTGGTACGAAAGTCCTGCCGGCGGGCGGGAACGGCCGCAGCCGCCGCCCGCCCCGACATCCGGCCGACTCCCCGCCCTATAGGTTGTGCCCTCGACTTCGGCGGCGGGCCCGTGACAGCCGCGCCCGCGCGACGCGGCACGGTGAGCACGGGCTCGCACTGTGATGCGCCCAGGCCTCCCGATGCCTCGGGCACGCCTCGGAAATCATCCGCATGTGGTACGTCCGAGAGGGATGTTGCCGAGGCGGGATTCCTGAAACACGGCCTACTCCTCGCCCCCCGCGCACAGCTTTCGCAGCGTGGCCCCGCACCTGCGCGCGTACGCGTGCTGCAACCCGCGCGTCGCGGCCCCGCCCGCGCGTGCGTACCACTTCTGGGCGCGACTGAACGCGGCCACCGTCAGCCAGACGGTGCCATCACCCGTACGGTCGACGAGGAAGGCTTCCTCACCGCATTCGGGGTGACCCGCGAGGGTGCCGGAGGCCCAGCCGGCTCGGCGGGCTTCCTCCACCGCCCACACAATGCGGCACGGCGCCTTGATCAGCCCGCCGAGGGTGACGGTGAGGTCCACGCCGGGGGTCGCGCGTGCGGCGGTGGCGTCTATGCGGACGCCCATGGCGCGGTGCATCTCCCAGGTGAGGACGGCGTCGGCCGCGCGGCGGAAGACCTCAGTGCCCTCACCGAGACGGGTGCGCCCGTACGTCGGGTGGAAGCCGGGCGGGCAGAACGCCAGGTCGTCGCGAGTCGCGCCGACCGGCTCGTAAGTGAAGGGTGCCTCGGGCATGGGACACAAGACTAGGGCGGTACCCGGGGCTCGCTCGTCCCGGGTACCGCCCCGTGGCGGCTACCGCCCTGCACGCTGGTGCTGCCGGAGCCGTACAGGGCGGCGGCCCCGTAGAGTGCGTCGCCGGCGAACCGCGACCGGGTCGCCTACGCGGCGTCCGTGTACGCGAGTGGGTTCCGCACAAACGGCACCTGAACAGGTAGGCGGTCGGCTGACCGTCCTTGGGCAGGGCGCCGAGGTACTGCTCGACGTGGGCCTGAGTCCATGCCATGCCGGTGAGGTCCTACCGAAGTGACGCCGGGGCCCCGGGGTATCGCCCGAGCTCATCGGCTCCCGCGGTTCCGAGGAATGCAGCACCGTCACCGCAGTGGATCAGCCGGCGTTCCTGCTGCCATCCGGAGAAGCCGGGCGTGCGCTTGGTGATGGCCGCCGGCGCAACCGGTGGAACACCGTGAATTCTCCCTTGCCGGCATTCGCCTGACCCGCGCCCCGCCCCAGGTCTACTGTACGTACACGCCGCGTTGCTCACTGCGGTCACCCGAGGAGGAACCCGTGGCATCGTCCTGTGACCCCCAGCATGCTCCCGCTGGTGACGTGGGTGCGGCGCTCATGATGATCGACTCTCGGCTCAGGGCCATCTACGACGAAAAGGACGAGACCGACCCCGAACAGCAGCAGTTGATCGACCAATACGCCGCTTCACTGGGCCCGGACGGGATCGATGACCTGCTGGACGGGTCGTGCACGCTCATCTACATGTACATGCGGTGGTTGCGGACGGCGTACGAGGACCACGACAGGGATCCCATCGAGTATGTGATCCCCAGCCTCGTGGCCTCGATGCGCATGATGCCCCGGAGCTTTCCCGCAGAGGTCATCCCCACCATGGTCGGCCTGGTCGTCGCCGCGGGCACCGACCTGAGCCCCAATCTCTGGCGCAAGCAGTACGGATACTGGACCAAGGAGGAGCTGACTCCCCTTGAGGCCACGACCTTCCTGCTCGCGGATCACATCAATCGCCTCACCGAGGACAATGACTTCGCCACCCGCCTGATCTCCGACGCTCTCCGCCGTGCGGAGAAGGGCTGAAGCGCCCCTTGTCACCAACCGATGGCCAGGGCCACCAGGGCCAGCGCGCTGATGCTGAACGCGGTGATACGCCGTGGGCACAGCGCCGCGAACGAAGTATGGGTGACCGCGGCGAGCGCGAACACCGCTGTTGCCGGAAGCAGTCCCAGCGCCCCTACGCCCAGCGCGATCTCGGCGACGATCGTCAGCTTGGCGAGCCAGGCGCAGCATTTCTGCGCCAGACCGGTGGTGATAGCCCGTGACAGCCTGCGCGGTGAGATGAGCCGGATGAAGTCGGGGTTGCCCGCCGCCGCTTGGAAACACGACAGGATGATTTCGTCCAAGAGCACCTGACCGGACCGGAACGGCAACGATCGGCTTTTGCGGATCGCCGAGACGAGGTACATCTGCGCCACGGCGATCGCGGCCAGGACGCGGACGGTGGTGCCCGGGTGGCCTCCCAGTGCCACGATCGTCTCCCCGACCGTGACGACCGCCGCGAGGACGGCGGTGCACAGGAGGGTCGATCGCTTCCGGTGCGCGTACTGCTCCGCCATGAGCGCCGCACCCAGGCATCCGGCGCACAGCGCGAGGAGAGCCGCCGACCACGTTTCAGAGGCCGACGCGACAAGGCGGTAGAGGGCGAGCTGACGATGCTCGGTGGTATGGGGATGGTCCTCAGCACTGCGGGACTGCCCAGCGACAGGCCACCGACGGTAACGGAACTCTCCGTGCCTCTCTGGGTCACGGGATCGGCCTGCCTACTCGCGGCGGCTGCCCTCTTCACACTCCGCCGCTGCGAAGCGACGTCGACCTGAGCACGTCTGGAACCCCGCCCCGGCGCCGATCGACCCGGACCTCCCGAGCGCGACCATCGGCATCGGCTATGCCCCTCACGTCGGCCAGGGCGCACACCGTGGTGGGGCGCTCCTTGGCGCCAGTGGTGTCGAGTCGGCGCAGGCGGCGGAATTCAGGCTGGCGCCGCGAGCCCGGGGGGGGGGGGCGGCGCGTGGGGGCGCGCGGCGGGGGCGCAGGCGCCGCCCGCCCCCCCCCCCGCGCCCCCGGCGCCCCCCCCCCCCGGCCCGGCCGCCCCCCCCCCCCCCTCGACGATGTCGCGGTCTGCGGCATCGCCAAGCGCATGGAGGAGATCTGGCTGCCGGACGAAGACGATCCGGTGGTGCTGCCGCGCTCCAGTGAGGGGCTCTATCTCATCCAGCGCGTCCGCGACACCGCTCATGACTTCGCGATCCGCTACCAGCGAGTCAAGCGCGGCAAGCGGCTGCGTACCAGCCCCCTGGACGCCGTGCCCGGTCTCGGTGAAACCCGGAAACAGGCGCTGATCAAGCATTTCGGCTCGGTGAAACGCCTGCGGCAGGCGACAATCGAGCAGATCTGCGAGGTGCCGGGAATGGGCCGCAAGACGGCGGCGTCCGTCTTCCTCGCGCTCTCCGAAGCGGCTCCGGCCGCGCCCGCCGTGAACACGGCGACAGGAGAGATCATTGAGGAGGAGGACCACGCAACGCCGGACCGCGTGATTCCGGATCACGGAATTCCCGGCCCGGAAATATCCGGCGCTGGCAGATCGGACCGCGGGACACCGGCGGACGGGACACCGGACGGCGGAACACCGACACAGCGCACGACCGAGAACGAGGCCGGCACGGAATGAGCGGGCAGGACAGCACCGGGCGCACGAACCGTGCAGACCGCATGGAAGAACACGGAGCAGGAGACGTGAGTACGGGAACGACCCCCGAAGCCGGGCCGGCCGCGGAAGCGGCCATCCCCGAGCTGGTGATCATCTCCGGTATGTCGGGCGCGGGCCGCAGCACCGCGGCCAAGTGCCTGGAGGACCTCGGCTGGTTCGTCGTCGACAACCTGCCTCCCGCGCTGATCCCCACCATGGTGGAGCTCGGCGCACGGTCCCAGGGCAATGTGGCGCGTATCGCCGTCGTCGTGGACGTCCGCGGCCGGCGGTTCTTCGACAATCTTCGCGAGTCGCTCGCGGACCTCGACTCCAAGCAGGTCACTCGTCGGATCGTCTTCCTGGAGTCGTCCGACGAGGCCCTGGTACGACGCTTCGAGTCCGTGCGCCGACCGCACCCGCTCCAGGGCGACGGCCGGATCGTGGACGGTATCGCCGCCGAGCGAGACCTGCTGCGGGAGCTGCGCGGGGACGCCGACCTGGTGATCGACACCTCCAGCCTCAACGTCCACGAGCTGCGCGCCAAGATGGACGCCCAGTTCGCGGGGGACGAGGAACCGGAGCTGCGGGCCACCGTGATGTCGTTCGGCTACAAGTACGGGCTGCCGGTTGACGCGGACCTCGTGGTGGACTGCCGCTTCCTGCCCAACCCGCACTGGGTGCCGGAGCTGCGCCCGTTCACCGGACTCAACGAGGAGGTGTCCGGTTATGTCTTCGACCAGCCGGGCGCCAAGGAGTTCCTGAACCAGTACACCGAGCTGCTCCAGCTCATCGCGGCGGGCTACCGCCGTGAAGGCAAGCGGTATGTGACCATCGCCGTCGGCTGCACCGGAGGCAAGCACCGCTCCGTGGCCATGTCGGAGAAGCTCGCCGCGCGCCTCGGCTCCGAGGGCATCGAGACCGTCGTCGTCCACCGTGACATGGGGCGCGAGTGACCGGACGCACACTCCGGCTGCGTCGGCTGCGGGGCACCGACGCCCCGGGATCCGGCCGCAGGCGCGGCACCCAGCCCAAGGTCGTCGCGCTCGGCGGCGGGATGGGTCTGTCCGCGTCGCTCGCAGCCCTGCGCCGGATCACCGGCGACCTCACCGCCGTCGTCACGGTCGCCGACGACGGCGGCTCCAGTGGCCGGCTCCGCAAGGAACTGGGCGTGCTGCCCCCCGGCGACCTCCGCAAGGCGCTGGCGGCGCTGTGCGGTGACGACGACTGGGGGCAGACCTGGGCCAGGGTCATCCAGCACCGTTTCCAGTCGCAGGGCGAACTGCACGAACACGCGGTCGGCAATCTGCTGATCGTCGCCCTCTGGGAGCAGCTCGGCGATCATGTGCAGGCACTGGACCTGGTCGGTCGGCTGCTCGGTGCCCACGGCCGGGTGCTACCCATGTCCGCGGTGCCGCTGGAACTCCAGGCGCTGGTCAGGGGACATGATCCGCTGCGGCCGGACGAGATCACCACCGTCCGGGGGCAGGCGACGGTGGCGCTCACTCCGGGTGAGGTGCAGTCCGTGCACCTCGTGCCGCACGATCCACCGGCCGTTCCGGAGGCCGTCGAGGCTGTACTCGACGCCGATTGGGTGGTGCTGGGGCCCGGTTCGTGGTTCTCCTCGGTGATCCCGCACCTGCTGGTGCCCGAGCTGCTCGACGCGCTGGTGGAGACCAAGGCGCGCCGTGTCCTCTCCCTCAATCTGGCGCCGCAGCCGGGAGAAACGGAAGGCTTCTCCCCGCAGCGTCATGTGGAGGTTTTGGCACGACACGCCCCTAAACTCGCCCTGGACGTGGTGCTGGCCGACGAGGCGGCCGTGCCCGACCGCGAGTCCCTCGCCGATGCGGCGAAGCGGCTCGGTGCCGCGGTCGAGCTGGCTCCGGTGGCGTTGCGCGTGAGTGCCGCCCAGGCCGAGGAAGGCTCAGGGGCCGGCACGGCGCGGCATGACCCAGAGCTGCTGGCCGCCGCGTACGACCGTATTTTTCGGATGCATGGAAGGATCGGCCCATGGCGATGACGGCAGCGGTGAAGGACGAAATCTCCCGGCTTCCCGTCACCCGGACCTGCTGCAGGAAGGCGGAGGTCTCGGCGATCCTTCGGTTCGCCGGCGGGCTGCACCTGGTGAGCGGGCGCATCGTGATCGAAGCGGAGCTGGACACGGGGATCGCGGCGCGCAGACTCCGCAAGGACATTCTGGAGATCTTCGGGCACTCGTCCGACCTGGTGGTGATGGCTCCCGGAGGGCTCCGGCGCGGCTCGCGCTATGTCGTACGGGTGGTGGCGGGCGGTGACCAACTGGCCCGCCAGACCGGTCTGGTGGACGGCCGGGGCCGCCCCATCCGCGGGCTGCCCCCGCAGGTGGTGTCCGGCGCTACCTGTGACGCGGAGGCGGCCTGGCGCGGAGCCTTCCTGGCGCACGGCTCGCTGACCGAGCCCGGCCGCTCGTCGTCCCTCGAGGTGACCTGCCCGGGCCCGGAGGCCGCGCTGGCGCTGGTGGGCGCCGCCCGCCGGCTGTCCATCGCGGCGAAGGCGCGCGAGGTGCGAGGGGTCGACCGGGTGGTGGTCCGTGACGGTGACGCGATCGGCGCGCTGCTGACCCGGCTCGGCGCCCATGAGTCGGTGCTGGCCTGGGAGGAGCGGCGGATGCGCCGCGAGGTCCGCGCCACCGCCAACCGCCTCGCCAACTTCGATGACGCCAACCTCCGCCGCTCGGCCCGCGCGGCGGTGGCCGCGGGTGCCCGGGTGCAGCGTGCGCTGGAGATCCTCGGCGAGGAGGTGCCCGAGCACCTCGCCGCGGCGGGCAGGCTGCGTATGGAGCACAAGCAGGCGTCCCTGGAGGAGCTCGGGGCCCTCGCCGATCCGCCGCTGACCAAGGACGCGGTGGCGGGGCGTATCCGCCGCCTGCTGGCGATGGCCGACAAGCGCGCGCAGGATCTGGGTATCCCGGGTACGGAGTCGAATCTGACGGAGGAGATGGCCGACGGACTCGTCGGCTGATGTCCGCGCCAGTCCGGACGTCGGCGTCGACTGTCACCCGTACGGCCTTTACTTCCGTGTGGGCATGGGTGCTCTCGTTCGCCCTGACGCTTCCATCGGCGGACGACTGAGCGGCCCTCACCCTCCCCGCCCTTACGCTCAACGAGTGAATTTCCCGCTGCCGGCGCCCCTTTGGGACGCCGGCAGCGGCGTGTCGCTGGACCCCCCGCCTTCTTGACATGATCATGAACAGTCATGAGCCTGGCATCTGTTTTCTTTCGCCACAGACGAAAGCAAGAGGGGCCAATGAGACGACGCACGAGATCGATCCTGGCCGCGACCTCCCTCCTGATCGCGGGACTGGCAGCCGCACCACTCGCCCAAGCCGACAACGGCGCGGCCGGTGACGGACTGTCGGTTTGGCAAGCGAAAGTCACCAAGGCACAAGTGCCGCTGCTCCTCGCGGCCGGTGCCGACGGGCATGAACTGACCGCCCAGGTGCCCGACAAGGGCACCGCTACCGTTGAGCTGTACCTCACCGATGAGCAGGCCAGGGAGCTGCGAGCCCAGCGCATCGACCTCACTCAGCACACCGTGTCCAAGGCGGCTGCCCGGCGCCTCGCCGCCGCGGGCGACGGCGTGTTCCGCCCCTACGGCGGCGAAGGCGGCATCAAGGAGGAGATCATCGCCGCCGCCGCGGCCCACCCCTCCATCACCAAGGTCGAGAGCATCGGCAAGACCGTGCGGGGCCAGGACATCCTCGCCCTCAAGGTCACCAAGGGCGCCAAGAGGTATGCCGACGGCGCCAAACCCGCCACGCTGTACATGTCCAACCAGCACGCCCGCGAGTGGATCACCCCGGAGATGACCCGCCGGCTGATGCACCACTACCTGGCGGGCTACGGCAAGGACCCCCGTATCACGAAGATCCTGAACACCACCGAGGTGTGGTTCCTGCTCTCCGCGAACCCCGACGGCTACGACCACACCCATGCCTCGCCGGCCAACCGCCTCTGGCGCAAGAACCTCCGGGACAACAACGGGGACGGCAAGATCACCACCGGTGACGGCGTCGACCTCAACCGGAACTTCGCCTACAAGTGGGGGTACGACAACGAGGGCTCGTCCCCCAACCCCGCCAGCGAGACCTACCGCGGCACCAGTGCCTCGTCCGAGCCCGAGACCCTCGCGCTCGACCGCTTCCAGAAGCGCATCGGATTCGCCTACGGAATCAACTACCACTCCGCCGCCGAACTGCTGCTGTACGGAGTCGGCTGGCAGGTGGCGACCCCGACCCCCGACGACGTCCTCTACACCGCACTCGCCGGTACACCGGGCAACTCCGCCGTCCCGGGCTACTACCCGCAGGTCTCGTCCGAGCTCTACACCACCAACGGTGAGGCCGACGGCCACGCGGCCAACGTCAACGGGATCATGATGTTCACCCCGGAGATGAGTACCTGTCAGACCGTCTCGAATATCGACCCGGACGACGCCTGGAAGGCCCAGGACTGCCAGTCCGGCTTCAACTTCCCCGATGACGAGAAGCTGATCCAGGCGGAGTTCGCCAAGAACATCGACTTCGCACTCTCCGTCGCCGAGACTTCCGCCCACCCCGACCAGCCGTCCTCGCCGGTCGGCCTCACGGCGGCGGACTTCACCATCGACCCGTTCACCACCTCCTACGCACGAGGCGGCAACCAGGAGGTCGCCGTCACCGTACGCAAGTCGGTCCGCGACAAGGAGCTCAAGTACCGCGTCAACGGCGGGCGTACGTACGACATGGCCCTGCGGCCGTGGAAGGGCGGCGAGACGTACGGCGGCGAGGACAACATCCGCTTCGACGAGTACCGGGCCAAGGTCATGGACGGCGATGTCGGTGACAAGGTCGAGGTCTGGTTCACCGGCGAGACCCGCGCCGGAAAGCCCACTTCCAGTGAGCACTTCACCTACACCATCGCGCCCCGGCCCAAGGCCGACACGATCGTGATCGCCGAAGAGGGCGCGCCCGCCAAGCACGCGCAGGTGTACGTGGACGCGTTGAAGGCGAACGGCCGCAAGGCCGTCGTCTGGGACGTGGCCACCCAAGGCGCCCCGCATCCGCTCGGTGTACTCGGCCACTTCGCCACCGCCGTCCACTACACCGGTGCCCAGGCACCCGGCGGCCCCACCCAGCTGGCCCTGCGCGACTTCATCAACGAGGGCGGCAAGCTGATCGAGGCCGGTGAACTGGCCGGCGGCAACGCCCAGGTCGGCAGGGCGTCGACCAACGACTTCAGCCAGTACTACCTGGGGGCCTACGGACGCTCCTCCGCCTCCACCGCCACCGGCTTCACCGGCGCGGGGGGCCTGCTCGGAACCACGGGCGCGCTCGGCGCGGCAGCGGACAATCCGCTGAACGCGGCCGGGCTGTACACGGTCACATCAGACACCCTGCCCGCCGCCGACTTCCCACAGTTCGCGAGCGCGCAGGCGGGCCGGTACAGCGGCGTGACCAATCCTTACGCCCCGTACGCGGGCCAGGGGATGGCCTCGGCCACCCACCACGACAACGACTGGAAGCGCCTGAGTCGCACCGTCGACCTCACCGGGGTCACCGCGGCCGATCAGCCGCGGCTGAAGCTCGCCCTCAGCTGGAACACCGAGCCGGGTTACGACCACGCCGTGCTCGAAGCCCACACGGCGGGCGCCGACGACTGGACGACCCTGCCCGAGGCGAACGGGCTGACGCACACCACCGTCCCCGAGGAGTGCGGGGCCGGGTTCTTCATGAACGGCCACCCCTTCCTGCGCCACTACCTCACCCTTGACGCCGGAGGCTGCACCGCGAGCGGCAGCAGCGGCCAGTGGAACAGCTTCACCGGCTCCTCGGGCGGCTGGAAGCAGGTCACGTTCGACCTGAGCGCCTACGCGGGCAAGACGGTCGAGCTGTCCCTCAGCTCCATCACCGACCCGGGCAGCGGCGGACGCGGAGTCTTCGCCGACGACGCCGCCCTGGTCATCGGCGGCACCGAGCGGGACAGCGAGGGCTTCGAGGCCTCGCTCGGCAACTGGACCACCCCCGGTGCACCCGAGGGCAGTCCGGTGGTCGAGGGCGACTGGGCGCGCACGGGCGAGCTGTTCGCCTCCTACGCGGCCGTCACCACCCGCGACACCGTCCTGCTGGGCTTCGGGCTCGAGCACGTCACCGATCCCGCTGCCCGCGCCCGACTCACAGGGAAGGCACTGAGAGCACTGCACCGCTGACACACGGTGGTCAAACCCCCGTCCGGGAACGGCGGCCCGCATCTTACTGGTCGGTACGGGCCGCCGTCTCGCTTCCGCTCCGTGGCCGATGTCACTGCAAGGTCCGCCGGGGAGGTAGGGTCGTAGGCGGTCGGGGACATCCCTATACATGCTCGCCGGGCGCTGAAACCCGGCGTACCTCACGAGGAGATCGGTTCGTGACGATCCGCGTAGGCATCAACGGCTTCGGCCGCATCGGTCGTAACTACTTCCGCGCGCTGCTGGAGCAGGGTGCTGACATCGAGATCGTGGCTGTCAACGACCTGGGAGACACCGCGACCACGGCCCACCTGCTGAAGTACGACACCATCCTCGGCCGGCTCAAGGCGGAGGTCACCCACACCGCCGACACGATCACGGTCGACGGACACACGATCAAGGTGCTCTCCGAGCGCAACCCCGCCGACATCCCCTGGGGTGAGCTCGGCGTCGACATCGTCATCGAGTCGACCGGCATCTTCACCAAGAAGGCCGACGCCGAGAAGCACATCGCCGGCGGCGCCAAGAAGGTCCTGATCTCGGCCCCTGCCTCCGACGAGGACATCACCATCGTCATGGGCGTCAACCAGGACAGGTACGACGCGGCCAACCACCACGTCATCTCCAACGCGTCCTGCACCACCAACTGCGTGGCCCCGATGGCCAAGGTCCTGGACGAGAACTTCGGCGTCGTCAAGGGCCTGATGACCACCGTCCACGCCTACACCAACGACCAGCGGATCCTGGACTTCCCGCACAAGGACCTGCGCCGCGCCCGCGCCGCAGCGGAGAACATCATCCCGACCTCCACCGGTGCCGCCAAGGCCACCGCCCTGGTGCTGCCGCAACTCAAGGGCAAGCTGGACGGTATCGCCATGCGCGTCCCCGTCCCGACCGGCTCCGTCACCGACCTCGTCGTGGAGCTCGAGCGGGAGGTCACCAGGGACGAGATCAACACCGCCTTCCAGAAGGCCGCCGAAGGCGAGCTCAAGGGCATCCTGGAGTACACCGAGGACCCGATCGTCTCCTCGGACATCGTCAACTGGCCGGCCTCCTGCACCTTCGACTCGAAGCTCACCATGTCCCAGGGCAAGCAGATCAAGATCGTCGGTTGGTACGACAACGAGTGGGGCTATTCCAACCGCCTTGTCGACCTGACCGTGTTCGTCGGCAACCAGCTCTGATCCGCGGCAGGTAGCACACCGATGAGCTCGCAGGGCCCGACCAGCGCGAAGAAGCGCTGGCCGGGCCCTGTAGCGTGTTCCCGCCCTCTCTAGGAGTCATCACAGCATGAAGACGATCGACGAACTCCTCGCCGAAGGAGTCACCGGCAAGCGGGTCTTCGTCCGCGCCGATCTCAATGTGCCGCTCGACGGCACCACCATCACCGACGACGGTCGTATCCGCGCCGTGCTGCCCACCGTGAAGGCCCTCGCGGACGCGGGTGCCCGGGTGGTCGTCGCCTCCCACCTCGGACGCCCCAAGGGTGCCCCCGACCCGGCCTTCTCGCTCGCCCCGGCCGCCGCGCGCCTCGGGCAGCTGCTCGGGACCGATGTCGCCTTCGCGACCGACACGGTCGGTGAGTCGGCCCGTGCGACGGTGGACGGCCTCGCCGACGGCCGGGTCGCCGTGATCGAGAACCTGCGCTTCAACGCCGGTGAGACGTCCAAGGACGACGCAGAGCGCGCCGCCTTCGCCGAGCAGCTCGCCGCCCTGGCCGACGTCTACGTCGGCGACGGTTTCGGAGCCGTGCACCGCAAGCACGCCTCGGTCTTCGATCTCCCGGCCCGGCTGCCGCACGCCGCCGGCTATCTGATCGCCACCGAGGTGGGCGTCCTGAAGAAGCTCACCGACGATGTCCGGCGCCCCTACGTCGTGGTGCTCGGCGGTGCCAAGGTCTCCGACAAGCTCGCCGTCATCGACCAGCTCCTCGGCAAGGCGGACCGTCTGCTGATCGGCGGCGGTATGGCGTACACCTTCCTGAAGGCCAAGGGGTACGAGGTCGGTATCTCCCTCCTTCAGGAGGACCAGATCCCGGTGGTCACCGAGTACATGGAGCGCGCCGAGAAGAGCGGTGTCGAGCTGGTGCTGCCGGTCGATGTGCTCGCCGCCTCGGAGTTCCCCGACCTGAAGACCAAGGCCCCGGCCGACTACGACGTCGTCGACGCCGACAAGATCCCCTCCGACAAGGAGGGTCTGGACATCGGCCCCAGGACCCGCGAGCTGTACGCGTCGAAGATCGCCGACGCCGAGACCGTCTTCTGGAACGGCCCGGTGGGTGTCTTCGAGCACCCCGACTACGCGGGCGGCTGCCGTGCCATCGCCCAGGCGCTCGTCGACAGCAAGGCATTCACGGTCGTCGGCGGCGGTGACTCGGCCGCCGCCGTACGTACCCTCGGCTTCGACGAGAACGCTTTCGGCCACATTTCGACCGGCGGCGGTGCGAGCCTCGAGTACCTCGAAGGCAAGACGCTTCCCGGCCTCGCCGCACTGGAGGACTGATCACCGATGAGCACCCGCACCCCGCTGATGGCGGGCAACTGGAAGATGAACCTCAACCACCTCGAGGCCATCGCCCATGTCCAGAAGCTCGCGTTCGCCCTCGCGGACAAGGACTACGACGCCGTCGAGGTGGCCGTACTGGCGCCCTTCACCGATCTGCGCTCCGTGCAGACACTGGTGGACGGTGACAAGCTGAAGATCAAGTACGGCGCCCAGGACATCTCGGCGCATGACTCCGGCGCCTACACCGGCGAGATCTCGGGTCCCATGCTCGCCAAGCTGAAGTGCGCCTACGTCGCAGTCGGCCACTCCGAGCGCCGCCAGTACCACGGCGAGTCCGACGAGCTCTGCAACGCCAAGGTGAAGGCCGCCTTCAAGCACGGCCTGACCCCGATCCTCTGCGTCGGCGAGGGCCTGGACATCCGCAAGGCCGGACAGCAGGTCGAGTACACGCTGAAGCAACTCGACGGCGGCCTCGCGGACATTCCGGCCGGGCAGGCCGAGACGATCGTGATCGCCTACGAGCCGGTGTGGGCCATCGGCACCGGCGAGGTCGCGACCCCCGAGGACGCGCAGGAGGTCTGCGCCGCGATCCGCGGCCGACTGGCGGAGCTGTACGACCAGGACGTGGCCGGCAAGGTCCGTATCCAGTACGGCGGCTCGGTGAAGGCCGGGAACGTCGCCGCGATCATGGCGCAGCCCGATGTTGACGGCGCCCTGGTGGGCGGCGCGGCACTGGACGCGGACGAGTTCGTCAGGATCGTCCGTTTCCGCGACCAGTGAGTAGGCCGTAGCGGCGATCCCGTCGTACCCTTGCGGGGGCCGGGCCCTGGGGTCCGGCCCCCGGTTCCTTGATCAGCCACCGGGTTTGATCAGTTGCTTTGTGTTCCTGTCCAGTCGTGTCCTGTCCGAGGAAGTTGGTCCAGCCGTGATTATGGGGTTCTCGATCGCCCTGATCGTCTTCAGCCTGCTGCTGATGCTGCTGGTGCTGATGCACAAGGGGAAGGGCGGCGGCCTCTCCGACATGTTCGGTGGCGGTATGCAGTCGTCCGTCGGTGGCTCCTCGGTCGCCGAGCGCAACCTCGACCGCATCACCGTCGTGGTCGGTCTGATGTGGTTCGCGTGCATTGTCGTGCTTGGTCTGCTGATGAAGCTGGACAGCTGAAGCACATCGGGCGCGCGCCGTCGCCTGGGGTGGGGGTGTAACTCCAATCACTGGACGCGCGTTGGACCTTACGTAGACTGGGGCATCCTCGAGCACCATCACGCAGGGAGTTACAACCGTGGCAAGTGGCAACGCGATCCGGGGAAGCCGGGTCGGAGCGGGGCCGATGGGGGAGGCTGAGCGGGGAGAATCCGCGCCGCGTCTCCGCATCTCCTTCTGGTGCTCGAACGGGCACGAGACGCAGCCGAGCTTCGCCAGCGACGCACAGGTTCCGGAGCACTGGGACTGCCCGCGCTGCGGGTTCCCGGCCGGCCAGGACCGGGACAACCCGCCGGACCCGCCGCGTACCGAGCCCTACAAGACGCACCTGGCGTACGTACGTGAGCGGCGCAGCGACGCGGACGGCGAGGCGATCCTCGCCGAGGCGCTCGCCAAGCTCCGGGGCGAGATCTGAGCGGCCGGCGCTCCACGACTGACAGCGGGCCCGGCTTTTTCAGGTAACCACGG